>JAMOQJ010000048.1 GCA_027064065.1 Desulfurellales bacterium | reverse complement strand
GCGCCATAGAAATGCTAAAAACCGCAGATGATCAAGAAACAATACAAAATATGATTAACATTGCCGAGCAGGAAATAGAAAGAGCCAATAATTTAACTAAAGATTTTCTTAACCTTGAGAAACCCTACGAAATAAATATGCAAAAAAATAATCTCTGTGAATTTTTAGAAAAACTTGCAAACAACAAAAAAAGCATTATAAAAATACATATAGATTGTAAAAGACATTTGCAATTTCTTATGGATGAAGCTATGATAAACAGGTTATTTGATAATTTAATTAGAAATTCCCTTGAGGCAAGCGCCGAAAATATATACATAAAGACCCAACAGAATATGGATAAAATAACAATACTATTTTCAGATGATGGTAAGGGTATATCCTTAGAAAACGGAGACTTGAGCAAAATTTTTCTACCATTTTTCACAACAAAAGACCAGGGAAGTGGTTTGGGGCTTGCAATCTGTAAACAGATAGTCGAAATTCATAACGGCACTATACGCGTTAAGGATAAAAATACGTTTATGATAGAATTTAAAAAGGAAAATTGATATGTCAGAAGGCTCTATTTTAATTATCGACGATGAAAAAAACATAAGAAATGTATTAAAAACCTTTCTTGAAAAAAATGGTTATGAAGTGTGTGTTACTGATAAATTTAAAAATATCTCAAAGTTTAAAAATATCGATATTATTCTATTGGATGTTAGATTGCCAGATGCAAACGGTATAGATTCTATACAGAAGGTTAAATATCTGTTTCCTTATGGAGAAGTCATTATTATAACTGCATACGAGAAAGATGCTCAAAGTGCTGTTAAGGCAATGAAGAATGGAGCATTTGACTATCTTGTTAAGCCGTTTAAGTTGGATGAGATGCTGCTTGTGATAAATAATGCCATGGAAAAGGTTAATTTGAAAAAAGAAAATGAAGAGCTGAAAACAACAATAAATAGCATTAAAAATGGATTTTGCGATATGGTAGGTTTGAGCAACGAGATGCAAAATGTTTACGAACAGATAAAAAGAGTTGCATCTTCCAATATTGCTGTTTTAATAGAAGGAGAAAGTGGAACAGGAAAAGAATTATGCGCAAAAACTATCCATAAAATCAGTAAAAGAATAGGGAAATTTATAGCGATAAACTGCGCTGCAATCCCTGATAATCTTTTGGAAAGTGAGCTATTTGGGTATGAAAAGGGTGCGTTTAGCGGCGCTGTATCACCAAAAAAGGGACTTTTGGAAGAAGCCGATAAAGGTAGTGTTTTTTTGGATGAAATAGGTGATATGCCAATAGAATTGCAAGCAAAGATGCTTAGATTTTTAGAAGATTTCGAATTAAGAAGACTCGGCGGAAACAAAACAAAAAAGGTAGACGTTAGAATTATTGCCGCAACAAATAAAAACCTTACGGAAGCTGTAAAAGAAGGAAAATTTAGAGAAGATTTATTTTATAGGCTTTCTGGGTTTATTATAAAAATACCGCCGCTAAGAAAAAGAAAGGAAGACATACCGCTTCTTGTTAAGCATATACTTTCAGAAATAGAAAAAAGGGAAGCCAAAAAATATACTATTACATCTCAAGCCCTTAAGGCATTACTCTTATACGATTTTCCGGGAAATGTTAGAGAGCTGAATAATATAATCAATCAGGCAGCGATAATGAGTAATGGCACTATATCTTATGAAACCTTGCCAAAACATATAACTGAATCTGCAAACGGTGCTTTTTCAAGCATCAAAAGTCATAATCTTGACGATTTGGTGGGAAATTATGAAAAAAACCTTATTCTTGAAGCGCTAAAGAAAACAAATGGTGTAAAGATAAAGGCTGCGGAGTATTTGGGCGTATCGTTTAGGTCTCTTAGATATAAGATTAAGAAATATAATATAGATTAGACTTTGCTTTCCATGGCTTTTTGAGCTGCTTTTTTCGCAAGTCTATCTGCTATCTCATTTCCTTTAATTCCGCTATGTGATTTTACCAACACCCACTTAATAAAATCTATCTCGGCTTGATAATTACATATATCAAATAATATTTTTTTATTTCTCTTTGATGTTTTGTCTCTTGTGGGAAAAGATTTTTTATTGGCTTTATCTTTTTGTTTTATTAACTTTATTATATAATCGCTATCTGTATATATAAAAACATTAATGTTGTCTGTGCCAACAAGAAACATATCTATATATTCCAACGCTTTAGCAATAGCCAAAAATTCCATATTGATAGAATTTTTGCACTTACACGAGCCTGAAAATTCTATACTTTTTTGGGAATCGATGACGATATAAACGCCCCATCCACCTATGCCAAAAGCATCAAAACAGCTACCATCTGTGTATACTTCTATCTTCACAAATATATTATATATAACAATCTACCTAAAATAAAGCTCTGTAGCGATGTCAAGAAATTGTTGAAAAATCATTTTTTTCTACGCATAGCAAACTAAAAAAATTTTCTACAATCTCATATTCGTCTATCTCGTAATCATAATAGCAATAATCTATATCAAAACTTTTCGGAATAATGGAATCAATCTCTTTCATATATTTTTTAACTTCATCTTTTATATTTGTATGTTTATAAACGAACTCTTGATATTTTTGCTTTATATTATCATCCT
>JAMOQJ010000047.1 GCA_027064065.1 Desulfurellales bacterium | reverse complement strand
CATTCTAACAAAGCAAGTGTTACCCATTTATAATATTCTTTAAAGACTACCGCTATCTTTAAGGATAGGCTTGCGGATAAGATTAAGATATGATAATTTAAGTAAGCTAAGATTAGCACAAAAATGTAAAGGCTTCGCTAATAAAGTAATGACATGCTTTTTGACTTAAAACTACTGAACATATAGAGGAGATTTACATGTCTGATGACACTATTGCAGTGTATTTTGTTGCTTCACCATTTCATTATATATCGGCTGAAGCCATTGCCAAACAGTTTGAAAGCAATGCAAAACAAGTACTTATCTTTATAAAAAAAGGCGAATATCAAAATAACATAGATTCAAATTTTTGGGATGATATTTTTTATATGCCTTGGCCAAGACATGACCCTATTCCCGGATTATTTGGCAGAATGCGCCGTATAAAAGAAAACCTTTATTTAGTGCATTCAAAACTCAAAAACGCATCCAAGATTCACATCCATGCGCATGAGTATGATAATGAAGCAATAAATTACTTTATAAACTATTTACCCAAGAAAATACAAAATGCAGAAATTAAATTTCGTATTTTGCCTGATGGAGTCGCTAATCTTTCTCTTCATCCATTAAGCCCATACAAGTATGTATGGCAATGTTTAAGAAAAGCACGCAGACTATTTCTAAAAGATATGAACTACAAATGCTTTTGGGGCGATAGATTTGGAACGCAAGCAGATTTTGTGGATCGTATTTATATACCCAATGGATTTTCTCATCAATACGATAAAGAAAAGGTATATTTTTTCTCCATAATGCCATCACAAACAACAAAAAAAGAAAACAAAGAACCTAAAGCATTGGTAATAGGGCAATATCTATGCAATGTTAAGAAGTTGAGCATAAGAAATGAAAAAATAATAAAAACAAAAATATACAATTGGTTAAAAAATAATAATATACATAACATAGACTATAAACAACACCCAAGAGATACAAGGCGCGAACTATGGATGGAAGGATATTCTATACTCAAAATAAACGAGCCGTTAGAGTTGTATATGAGCAAAAACCATTACGACTATGTGTTAGGTATCAATTCCACAGCCCTTTTAACGGCAAGACTGATATACCCGCAAGATACGCGTGTTATATCTTTTGGATTGGATATGGTTAAACAAAGAAAAACAAAAAACAATAATAGGTTACTTGAACAGATGAAAAAAATGAATATAGAATTAATATAAAAGCATATGAAAAAGATTCTTATTGTTAGAATGAGCGCTATAGGAGACGTAGTTTTTGCTTCTTTGCTTGCAAAATCTATAAAGTTATCTTATCCTAACGCAAAAATTTATTGGCTTATTGAACCCGCCGCAAAAGAGATAATGGAGTGCAATCCGTATTTAGAGAAGGTTATAGAATTCCCAAAACCACAACTAAGTAAACTTTTAAAAGAAAAACGACTACTAAAACTTATAAAGGAATTTTTCTATTTTATAAAACAAATTAGAGCCTACAAATTCGATACATCCATAGATGCTCAAGGACTCATAAAAAGTGCCATATTTACAAGATTGTGTGGAGCAAACAAAAGATATGGGTTTCGTTCAAAAGAATTTAGCCATCTGCTGTTAACAGATACAACAGACAAAGATGGCGAAAAAGAACAGTTTGCTTCAGAATATTACCATTTAATAAAATTTATGAAAACAGACGATTCAGTTTTACCAAAACTACATTTATGTAAAAGATTTCACCAAAAAGCCCAACAACTAATAAAACAGCATAATCTACAAAATGGATTTATAGCAATTGCGCCATTTACAACAAGGCCGCAAAAGCACTGGTTTATATCCAGCTGGCAAGAACTAATATTTATGATATATGATAAAATAAAACTACCCGCAGTTATACTTGGTGCACCAAACAACAATCAAGATGCAATAGAAATTATACAAAACAGTCAGGCTATAAACCTATGCGGACAAACAACCATAGGTGAAGCTGCTGCATTGATATCATATTCTTCGCTTACCATAGGCGTAGACACAGGATTAACTCATATATCAATTGCGCAAATGCGTCCCACCATAGCTCTTTTTGGCTCAACTGTGCCATATCTAAAAACACACAATCCAAAAGCAAAAATCATATACCATAAATTAAGCTGCTCTCCTTGCAGAAAGCATCCTACCTGCAACGGTTCTTTTGACTGTATGAAATTAATTAAACCCGACGAAGTTTTAAAATCTGCAATGGAATTAATATGAAGGTATTGCATATAGAATCAGGAAAACACTTATACGGCGGAGCAAAACAGGTTACATATTTAATAAAAGGACTTGATAAAAAAGGTGTGGATAATATATTAGTATGCCCCAAAGACAGCGAGATAGCAAAAAAATGCTTTAACAGCTGTAATGTAATCGATATACCGATGAAAGGAGACATAGACTTTCATATGGTATGGCGGCTAAAAAAAATTATTATGCAATACAAACCAAACATAATACACATTCATAGCAGACGCGGGGCAGACACTATGGGAGCCATAGCAGCAAAGATAACACACACACCTGCTATTATATCAAGAAGGGTTGACAACAAAGAACCTAGATGGCTGGCGCATATAAAATACAATCTATTTGAACATATCATCACAATATCCTGCGGCATAAGAGATGTATTATTAAAAGAAGGCGTACCGCCCAACCGAATAACATGCATTCATAGCGCAATAGACATAACGGAATATGAACAAAAATGCGACAAATCTTCTTTTTTAAAGGAATTCAATATTTCCGATAACGCCATAACAATAGGCGTTATAGCACAACTTATTAAAAGAAAAGGGCACGAGTTGTTATTAAATATACTACCTTCTCTGATAGACAAATATCCAAACATTTCGGTTCTTTTTTTTGGACAAGGCCCGCTTAAGGAAAAATTATTAAAAAGCATCACCGAAAAAAAACTTGATAAAGTTGTAAAACTTACAGGGTTTATAGATAATCTGCATAAATGGATAGGCTGTCTTGATATTGTTGTACATCCCGCTTTATATGAAGGTCTTGGGATATCCCTTCTTCAAGCATCTGCAGCATCAGTGCCAATAGTTGCATCACCGTTTGGCGGCATTCCTGAAGTTGTGCATGACGGCATAAACGGATTTTTGGTAGACCCAAACGATAGTATAAATTTTCAAAATCGTATAGAGCGGCTCATACAAGATAAAACATTAAGGCAAAAAATGGGGCAAAACGGCAATATTTTAGTTAAAAAACATTTTAGCATAGAAACAATGGTTGAAGGTAATCTAAAAATCTACAAGGAAATACTATCTTGAGAGTTTTAACCATTTTACATAGCGAAACATTAGGTGGAGCCGAAAAACATACAATTACCCTTATGAATGCCATGGAAGAAAAAGGGCATAATATGATATTTGCAGGCGTAAAAAACGGTTGGATAACCATACAATCCAGAAACTTAGGACTAAAAACTTACAATATAAGAATGCGTGGATTTTACGATATGACATCAGTCATAAAACTCGCATATATAATCAAAAAAGAAAAAATAGACTTAATACACGGACACCTAACAAGAGGAGCATATTATGCAGGCATATTATCAAAATTAACAGGCACACCATCCTTGGCAACCGCACACTCTACAAATGCATCTAAACATTTTGGAATGGTAAACCACATTATAGCAGTAAGTAATGCGGTTAAACAATTTCTAATAAATTCAAACTACGATGAACACAAAATCACACGCATTTATAACGGCATAAACGATTTATACGCAATAGAAAATAAAAAACGTAACGAAACAAGAATATCCCTTAATCTCAAAAATAAAGATATCTCCATAGCCCTTATAGGTCGTTTTATAAAAGACAAAGCTCAAGATATAGCAGTGAAAGCTATTCAAAATACACAACATAAAAACATTACGCTATTTTTTGCCGGCAACACACATACAAAATGGGGTAAAAAAATAAAAAATATGGTCAACAGACATCGGCTAAATAAGCGCGTTATTTTCTTGGATGAAGTGGACAATGTATATCCATTACTTGCCGCAATGGATATTGTTATTATTCCATCAAGAAGGGAATCTTTTTCTTTATCGCTACTTGAAGCAATCAGCATGAAAAAAGCCGTTATAGCATCATCAGTAGGAGGCATTCCAGAAATTATCAAAGACAAAGAAAGCGGCTTGCTTGTTGCTCCTAACAACCCTAAACAACTATCCAAAGCCATAGATACACTCATAGAAAACCCAATCCTAAGAAACAAATTAGCTGAATCTGCCAGAAACAGATTTTTGGAATTATTTACTTTAAACCATATGATTGACGCTACAGAACAAATTTACAAAAACTTAATAAAAAGAGGCTCTCATGGAAGGTATTGATATACTTATGTATCACCAAATAGGTCGGTTTAAGCCCATGAAAAACCATAGGGCAACATACTGCAGCATAAATAGATTCAAGCAACAGATGCTATATCTTCATATTTTTGGATATAACGTCATATCTATGAACGAAGCCTTGGATATTTTGAGTGATAAAAAACCTATGCCCAAAAAACCTGTGGTTTTAACATTTGATGATGGATATGAAAATTTTTTAACATACGCTGCACCCGTTTTAAAAAAATACAATTTTCCGGCTATTGTATATATAATTCCAAGTCTTATAGGCAAAAAAGCCGAATGGTTGGAAAAAGACAACCTACATCCGTCAAATCTTATGACACAATCACAAATTCTTAAAATAAGAAAAATGGGTTTCGATATAGGCTCTCATAATCTCATTCATGAAAAAATGGAAAAAAAATCCTTTGAATTACAAACCCACTATGCAACAGAAAGTAAAAGAATTCTTGAAGATATATTAAACGAAGAAATTATCCACTTCTGTTATCCGTACGGTAGCCATGATATAAACTCCCTAAACGCCGTAGAGAAAGCGGGTTACAAAACAGCTGTTACATGTCAAAAAGCTAAAGCAACAAATAAATTCGATTTATTGGCTCTGCCAAGAAAAGCTATCTCTTTCGGGGATTCAATTATAGGATTTATAGCAAAATTACATACAAAAAATACCCCTAAGAACCCGCCGATAAAAAGATAAATACCCACAACATTCTAACGGTAAAAAAATTTTGCTGCATATTATATGCCATATCTTCATTCATTTTTCCATCTATTCAAATATCTCTTTAAAAAATTGACCGTTTTTTTGTTTCATAGACTTTACATCCAAATTTACAAAATCGTTTATCATTAATCTATCTCTGTCTGTTTTTCCTATTTTTTCAATATTCAGCCCTATTTTTGCAGCAAGGCTTTCAACATATTCATCATTATTTGATTCAATAACAATTACACCCTGGGTTTCGGAAAACAGATAAAAATCCGCTCTCTTTTCTACAGGCAATTCAACTTCTGCGCCTATATCACCCGCCATACACATCTCAGCAAGACAAACTATAATTCCGCCGTCTGAAACATCGTGAGCAGATAGTATAGCGCCATCATAAACGGCTTGCTGCATAAATTCGGCAAGTTTTTTATGCTCACCTTCGTTGACATGCGGCAGTCTGCCTTCAACCCTATTAAAAATCCATTTCAAATAGACAGAGCCGCCAAGCTCTTTTTCAACTATCTTGCCAAGCATATATATTGAACTTTTTTCTTTTTTAAATCCAATTGAAGGCGCATTTAACGGTTTATCGGTTATACCGACCATACCAATTGTAGGCGTTGGGTATATATTTTTACCTGCCGTTTCGTTATAAAAACTGACATTACCGCTTACTACGGGAACATTCATAGATTTGCAAATCTCACTCAATCCATCCGTAGATTCCTTAAACTGCCACATAATTTCCGGATTCTCCGGATTTCCATAGTTTAGACAATCCGTCAAGGCTATCGGTTTTGCACCGACTGTGATTAAATTGCGATACGCTTCGATAAAAGCAAGTTTAGCACCCTGTTTTGGGTTTATATAAACATATCTTGGATTAACATCCGTAGTTGCAGCAACACCTTTGCCTGTTTCCTTTATCCTTATAACAGCCGCATCGCTTCCAGGTCTTAAAATCGTATTTGTCTGAACGGTGGAGTCGTATTGTTCATAAAGCAAACCCTTATCGCTTAAATCCGGCGAAGATAAAAGTTTAAGCAATATTTCGTTATAATTTTCGGGCTCTTTAAGTTTATCAAAATCAAACGCTTCAATCGTTTCTATATATTTCGGCTTCTTAACAGGCCTGTTGTAGATAGGCGCATTATCAACCATAAGCGAAACGTTTATATCGGCAATAAGTTCATTATTCCAATAAAGCTCTATATTCTTCTTTTCTATCACTTCGCCAATTATCTCGGCATCCAAATTCCATTTTTTAAATATCTCTTTAACGCGCTCTTCCTTGCCTTTTTTTGAAATAATAAGCATTCTTTCTTGGGATTCTGATAGCATTATTTCATTTGGCGTCATCTTTTGTCTTGTGGGCACCCTATCAAGGTAAAGTTTTAACCCGACCTTGCCTCTTTCTGCCATCTCAAAAGAACTTGACGTCAAACCAGCCGCTCCCATATCCTGAATGCCTTCAATCACATCTTCTTCCATCAACTCCAAACACGCTTCCAGCAAGAGTTTTTCTGTAAACGGGTCGCCCACCTGAACAGCAGGCCTATCGTCTTCAAAATTTTCATCAAATGAAGCAGACGCCATTGTTGCACCATGTATTCCATCTTTACCCGTTTTTGAACCGACATAAAAAACAGGGTTGCCAACGCCTTTTGCAACACCCAAAAAAATCTTATCCTTCTTTCCAACTCCAAGTGTAAACGCATTTACAAGGTTATTTGTGTTGTAACACTCATCAAACACGGTCATTCCGCCAATTGTCGGAACGCCTACACAGTTTCCATAATCTCCAACGCCCCTAACAACGCCGTCTATCAAAAATTTCGTCCTTTCATAGTCGGGATGTCCAAAAAACAGAGCATCCATATTCAAAACGGGTCTTGCTCCCATCGTAAATACGTCTCTTAATATGCCGCCAACTCCGGTCGCTGCACCCTGATACGGCTCTATGAAGCTTGGATGGTTGTGAGACTCCATCTTAAAAGCCGCAACATAGCCATCTCTGATATCCACAACGCCGGCGTTTTCTCCCGGTCCTATAACAACATGCTCACCCGTTGTCGGAAATTTTTTTAAATGCACCTTTGACGATTTATAGCTGCAATGCTCGCTCCACATGGCTGATGCTATATCAAGTTCTATGGTTTTGGGTTCTCTGCCCAATTTTTCTCTTAACAATTCATACTCTTCAAGCTTCAAACCCATTGCTTCCAATTCTTCTTTGGATATCATAAATCACCCCTGTTTTTTCATCAAAATAGTCGAATAATCGTTAAGAAACACATTTTTTTCAAGTTTAAAACCTATATCTTCAAAAGCCTTTTTTACCGTATAATTCTCTTCCCAAACAATGCCCGACAAAAGAACATATCCGTTGTTCTTTAAAAGCCTGTTTATATCGCTCTTCATCGACAAGATGATATCAAAAAATATATTTGCAAAAACAAAATCAAACCGTTCATCGATATTTTTTGCACTATCGTCTACAAAACACTCAAGACCTTGAACATTATTAAGATTTCCGTTTTTAATACATTCGTCAACCGCGCTTTCTTCTATATCAAAACCGACAGCCCTTTTTGCGCCAAGCTTCAAAGCAGCAATAGACAAAACGCCGCTTCCTATACCTATATCCAAAACGGTTTTATTATTAAAATCAAGCTCTTCCATTATTTCCATACAACTCACAGTTGTTTCATGAACACCCGTTCCAAACGACTCGCCTTCAACAAATGTTATCTTGATTTTATCCGTTTTCATCCAAGGTGGTGCAATAACAAACTTCTTACCTATTTCAATTATTTTATCTTCATCCTTCCATCGCCAACCCATTAGAATCTCCCAAAAATTTTTAATTATTTTACCTAAATTGAATTTTTTAGCAAACCAAACGAAATATAAATAAAGATAAATGCAGAAAATAGGCTTAAAATGGATGAGACAAATAAAACCTCTTCTGCGCGTTTGATATCTTTTATTTCAGGACTATCAAATCCTTCTCCAATAAACGGTTTATCTATTGTCCCATAGGGATATACCGTCCTACCGCCAAGCTTAATCTTTAACGCTCCGGATATGGCACTTTCTGCGTGAGCGGAATTGCACGATGCGTGTTTTAGCCTATCATTTTTTGCAGTTTTTATACACACAACAAAACCTCGCCCTAAAATAAAAGATGCCAAACATATAATAAAAACGGACAATCTTGCAGGAATAAAGTTTAATATATCGTCCAATCTTGCAGCAATTCTACCGAAATACATATATCTTTCGTTTTTGTAACCCACCATGGAATCCATAGTATTGACGGCTCTATAAATCAAAGCGCCAACCGTTCCCGATATTAAACAATCAAAACCAAACCAAAAACCCATAAAAGAAAACAGACAATACCAAAAGACAACTGACAAAAAACCGTCTACAAAATTTTCCGACAAGCTTTCAATGGTCGCTTTCACAATTCCAGTTTCATCAAGCACACTCACATCTCTTCCTACAATCATACCCACGCTCGATTTTGCTTTTTCTATATCTTCGTTTTTTAGATTATTATAAACCCTATCGGCATGTGTAAACATATCCTTTAGGGCAATAACGGAATAGACGATATACACGTTCAACAAAAAGACAAAATAATGACCAAAAAATCCAAACATCCAAACCAAAACAAGATAAAATGCCACAACAATAAAATTTACCAAAAAAACAAGCAAAAATCCGCCGACGATACCACAAAACCCTAAAGAAAAAAGAATTTTCTCAAACAATGTTACCGTTTTTCCAATAATCCTTGTCGGATGTAGGGCATACACAGGGTCTCCAAATAAAAAATCTAACGCAAAAACCAAACCCAAAAGCACTATAGACTCAAAAATATTCCAATATTGCATTGATTAGCCTATCGTTATACTCTCTTTTTAATACAGCAAACCTAAAGAAATTGCCGTTTAGTCCGTTAAAATTTCTACAGTCCCTTACATAGATATTTTTATCCCAAAGGTATTTTAAAAAATCGTCGAAGCCTTCTTTGTTTATAAATTTTGCAAGAAAAAAATTGGCGTCGCTATCGAATAGTTTTATTATTTTCGATTGTTTTATCAAAGCCATTATGCGTTTTTTTTCTTCGGATAAAAACTTGAGCGTTTTTCTTTCGTAGTCGCCGCATTCCGATAACTTTATCGCTATCTCTTCAGCTAAAGCATTAACACTCCATGGCGGTTTTCTTTCTTTTATTTTATCAATCAATCTTTGATTTCCTATGGCTGAGCCTATCCTTAAACCCGCAAGAGCATAGATTTTAGTCAAAGAATGAAGAACAATAATGTTATCCAAACCGGATTTTGCAAGCGTAATATCGTCGTAGTTTTCTAAAAACATACCAAACGCTTCATCTATTATAAAAATCTTATCTTTAAACGATTCCGCAAGATTAAGGATAACATCTCTATCTATCATCCTTGCCGTGGGGTTGTTGGGATTTGCCAAAACAACGCAGTCAGAAACATTCAATTTATCCAAAAAACATCTATCTGTTTCAAATTTAAATTCATTTTCTTCATTTAAAAAACATGAATTTATTTTACAACCGTTTATCTCAAAAGCATATCTATAATCATAAAAAGACGGCTCAACCAAAAGAACGCTTTTAATATTAAGCGCCGACGGAATAAGGTATAAAATCTCTATAGAGCCGTTGCCGGCAACTAAATTTTGTCTATCTATACCAAACCTTTTCTCATAAAAAATCGATACGCCTTTGGCATCTATCGAAGGATAAAGGCAGGCTTTATCAATAAGACTATCCCACATTTTTTTGACAACATCAGGACAGCCAAACGGATTTGTATTTACGCTAAAGTCGATATAATTCTTTTCTTTGTTCGAAAAAACGATATTGCCGCCGTGAGTATGGTTATACATTCTGCAATTCCATAACTTTTAATAACTTATCGAAATCTACGCTTCTTAAAAAAAGATTTGCCATTTTGTCGTATTGTTCGTCTCTAAAATCCTTATAATTGACCCTGTTTTTGTTCTTAAATTTATTTTTCGCCACACTTTCCAAAAAAAAGTGCCTGAATTTGTAATCGTCAAATATGCCGTGTATGTAAAAACCCCAAATATTCTTCTTAAGAAAACCGTCATAAGCATCACACTCACGTTGGTTTCTTTTAACTATTCTAACAGCACTGTTGCCTTTTGGGATAATTGTTTTTCCCATATGTATTTCATAACCATAAACAGGTATATTGCCGTTTATTAAAAAACCTTCGATATTGGTTAAAACCTTCTGTTTTTCAAGTGTGGTCTTGGCATCGATTAAACCAAGACCATCTATTGTTTTTTTGTTTGACTCAACTCCAAATTCATCTTCCACAACCCTTCCAAGCATCTGATATCCGCCGCAAATACCAAAAACATATCCACCTTTGTTTGCGTAGTCTATAATTAACCTATCCCAGCCCGTATCCTTAATCCATTTTAAATCCGATATGGTGCTTTTGGTTCCCGGCACTATAACGGCATCATATAGGCTTAAATCTTTTGGTTTTGACAGATAATGCACACGGACGCTATCTTCAATCAAAAAAGCGCTAAAATCGGTAAAATTGGATATGTGCGGAAGTTTTATTATTGCTATGTTTATCGCATTTTTTACTATCTCGGTCTTATCACAAAGACTGTTTATCGAAAGACTGTCTTCGCTATCTATTAAAATATCCCTAAAATATGGAACAACGCCCAGAACGGGCAGTTTGGTTTTTTCTTCTATAAATTTTATACCGTCTTCAAATAGGGATATATCTCCTCTGAATTTGTTTATGATTATTCCCTTAATCAAATCCCTGTCTTTTTTATCCAAACATTCAAGCGTTCCGACAATTTGGGCAAATACGCCGCCTTTGTCTATATCGGCGATGAGCAAAACGTTTGCATTTGCAAAATGAGCCATCTTAAAGTTTGCAAAATCTCTTCCCTTTAGATTAACTTCCGCGCATGAACCTGCACCTTCTATAACGACAAGTTCGTATTTATCCTTTAAAAGATTAAAACCCTTTTTGGCTTGCTCAAAAAGAAAATCGGTATTTTTGAAATAGTCTTTTGCCTTAACATTGCCTATGGGCTTACCATTTAAAACAACTTGAGAACCTACATCGCTTGACGGTTTTAAAAGAACAGGATTCATTAAATATGACGGCGCAATCCTTGAAGCAAAAGCCTGAATAGCCTGAGCAACACCCATCTCGTAACCATCAAGCGTAACAAACGAGTTGTTTGACATATTTTGAGCCTTGAAGGGTGCAACCTTTATCTTTCTGTCGGCAAATATCCTACACAAAGCCGTTGCTATTATGCTCTTTCCAACATCCGACGCTGTTCCAAAGATAGCTAAAGATTTACCCATAACAACAAACCGTTAATATTGAATGTCGCAAAAAACAAAACGGATACCTCTATAATTTCGCAGGTAGCGCCAAGCAAATCTCCTGTAACGCCGTCTATTTTAAAATAAAAATAATACCCTAAAATAGCGGTAATGACCAAAGCCAACAAAAACAGAACAACGCCCGCAAGCTTAAATATCAAAATACTTAATAAAAAGGCAAAAATAAACGGCAAAGCCGCATGTAAAATAGTAACGCCTTCAACAAAAGGTTTAGCCGTTCCAGCATTATTCCTTGCATACGGCAAAGCGTAGGATAGCATACTCATAGAAAAGCGAGACAAGATATAAGCCAATACGGTAAAATTAAGATTACCATCCACCAACAGCTTATCAAAGCAAATCCACTTAAAAAAAACAACAAACATCAAAGCCAAAGCGCCAAACGTGCCTATATTAGAGTCTTTCATAATCTTGAGTATTTTCTCTTTTGTATATCCACCAAAAAATCCGTCGGCAAAATCTGCCAATCCGTCAAGGTGAATCCCTCTTGTCAAAAGTGCGCTAAAAAACACGAAAAAGAAAGAGATAAATATATGATTAAGCTTTAACATAATTTGAAGTTTTGCGATAAAAAATAGGATAGCGCCCAATACAAGCCCTACAATGGGAAACCACACCACGGCTGTTTTAAAATTGTCTTCGGTTTTTATCGGTATGGGTATTATTGTCAATGTTCTAAAAGCGCTAATCAACCCTTTAATCATCGCCTTCTGATACGCCAGCAGAAGAAAACGATGCCATCTCGTTATATATTTTTATTGCAGCTTCTATAACGTTAAAAGCCAATGCGGCGCCTGTTCCTTCGCCAAGCCTTAAATCCAAGTCAAGTATAGGCCTTGCTCCAATCCAATCCAAAAAGGCAATATGACCCTTTTCTTTTGATTTATGGCTAAAGAACATATAATCTTTAACTTTAGGACAAATCTTGTATGCACTCAAAGCGCCGGCGGAAGATATAAAGCCGTCAACAACAACAGGCGTATTCCTTGACGCAGCACCTATTATAAGTCCACAGATGGCGGCAATCTCAAGCCCACCTACGGCGGCAAGCGTACTTACCGGGTCATCCAACATATCCTTATTAACATCTATTGCCTTTTTGATTACATCTATCTTATGTTTTAGTTTATCCTTATCTATTCCTGTTCCTACGCCGGTTACTTCTTCAACCGATTTATCCATAAAAACCGAATAAAGAGCGCTTGACGGTGTTGTGTTGCCTATACCCATCTCTCCTGTGCCAAGTATAACAGCACCACTGTCTATGGCTTGATGGGCAAGTTCGATGCCTATATCTATCGCCAAGTTTGCTTCTTTTAGGCTCATTGCACTACCCTTTGCAATATTATCGGTTCCGTATTTGACTTTTTTATCGATTAAACCCTTTACATCTTTAAAATCATAGTCAACACCCACATCAACAATGTAAACATCGGCATTTGCGTGTTTTGCAAGAACGTTAACCGCCGCACCGCCATTTAGCATATTTAAAACCATTTGAGGCGTAACCTCTTTTGGATAGGCAGAAACAGACTCTTCGCACACACCGTGATCTGCCGCAAAGGTAAATATAACCTTCTTGCCCAAAGACGGCTTTGTTTCGTTTCTAATCAAGCAATACTGCTTTACAATATCTTCAAGATATCCCAAGCTTCCCTTAGGCTTTGTCAGATTGTCAAGATGTTTTTGTATTTCATTTTCCATAGACCTGTTTACAGGTTTAATATAGGTTTGAACAGATTCCAATAGACCCATAGCTACTCTCCTTTTATATTTACGGCTATACCGCTAACCATTAAAATGACTTTGTCTGCCAATTCAGCTATTCTTTGATTGGTTTTGCCCAATAAATCGGCGTATTGTCTTGCAAGTTTATTATCGGGCATAATGCCCATACCGACCTCGTTTGAGACGATTATTAAATCACAATCAATATCTTTTAATGTTTCAATAAATTTATCTATCTCTTGAATTTTATTATGATATAAAAGATTGTTTATCCATAGGGTTACACAGTCCAAAACAGATACACTGTAGTTTGTCGTCCTTTTTAAAACTTTGGAAATTTCAATAGGTTCTTCTATAGTATCAAATTGTCCCTTTCTTTCTTTCTTGTGATTTTCTATCCTTATTCTCATTTCTTCGTCGAAAGCGGTTGCCGTCGCTATAAATAGCCGCGGCGCTTCGTATCTCAAAGCCAAATCCAAAGCGTAAGAACTCTTGCCGCTTTTTACACCGCCTGTTACCAAA
>JAMOQJ010000046.1 GCA_027064065.1 Desulfurellales bacterium | reverse complement strand
CGATTACGCCGACAATATTATGAGAGATGTTTTTGAAGAGTTTTTTTCATATATCGACGGAAGAAAAACATATAGAGGCGGGCAGTTTAGGATAAATATGTTGCCGACGACCGTTCATGTCTATTTCGGAAGCGTTCTTGGTGCAACGGCTGATGGAAGAAAAGCTTTCGAGCCGATATCGGAAGGCATATCGCCCGTTCAGGGAATGGATAAAAACGGACCTACGGCGGTTTTAAAATCGGCTTCAAAAATGGACCACATAAAAACCGGCGGGACTCTTCTCAATATGAAGTTTACACCCGATTTATTAAAAGATGAAAAGGGTATAGATGCTGTATGTAAGCTTGTTAGAACCTATTTTACGCTTGATGGACACCATATCCAATTTAACGTAGTCGATGCCGAAACGTTAAAAGACGCACAAAAACATCCCGAAAACTACGGCGATTTAATCGTCAGGGTTGCGGGATACAGCGACTATTTTTGCCATCTAAACGAGCAGTTGCAAAACGAAATTATTAAAAGAACCGAGCATGAAGCAGTGTAAGACATAGTTTGTATTCCTGCAAACAACACGAAAATATAATATTTTATCGATAAGAAACGCTGTTTTTTTATTTGTATGTCGTTGATTATATATTGAGAAAATCGACCTATTTATAGTTTTTTACGTTTAAAACAGCCGATGCCTGTTGCGTCGGCATTATAACCATATCTTCTATCGTTACGTGTTTCGGTCTTGAAACGGCAAACCATACGGCTTCTGCTACATCTTTTGCTGATAATGGCGTTATGTTTTCGTAAACCTTGTCGGCTTTTTCTTTATCACCGTCAAAACGCACTATACTAAATTCGGTTTCAACCATGCCTGGGTCTATAGATACAACCCTTATGTCATAGCCCAAAACATCCATTCTTAAGGCTTTAGAGAGCTGCAAAACAGCTGATTTTGTTGCGCAGTAGACGTTTCCGCCTATATATGTTTCATGGCCAGCAATTGATGCTATATTGACTATGGTGCCGCTATTTCTTTCTATCATTCCTGGTAGAATTGCCTTTGTAACATACAAAAGACCCTTTATGTTGGTGTCTATCATCAATTCCCAATTCTCGATTTTTCCATCTTGAAGTTTTTCAAGCCCTTTACTTAACCCTGCGTTATTTATTAATATTTCTATGTTTTTCCATCTGTCTGGTAAGTTTTGAAGATAATCTAAAACGGCGTCTTTATCCCTAACGTCGAGTTTGACGGGAAGAACGTTTATTTTGTATTTGTCTTCAAGTTCATCTTTTAAATCAACTATTCTTTCAAGCCTTCTTGCAATCGCTATGATATCTACACCGTGCTTTGCAAACTCTACAGCAGAAGCTTTTCCTATACCGCTTGATGCACCGGTTATAAGAGCTATCTTATTCATCATTTTCTCCTTTTTTAATTTCAAATGTTTCATTTAGGGTGGATTGATTAAATTTCACAACCCTGTTTTTGCCAAGGGATTTAGCTTCATATAATGCTAAATCCGCAAATCTTATGGCTTCTTGTAGCTCTTTTGTGTCTTCAGGTATTATACACCAACCAATGCTAATTGTTATCTTTATAGTGTTCTTACCGAATACTATATCCAAACTTTCTACTGATGCTCTAAATTCTTCCAATATATCATAAGCATTGCTGTAGTTTATATCTTGAGCTATAATTAAAATTTCTTCCCCTCCGTAGCGTATAATCAAATCGGATTTTCTTTTGAAGATAGTTTTTGCTATAGTGCTTACATTTTTTAATGCTTCATCTCCTGCTTGATGACCGTATGTATCGTTGATTTTCTTAAAGTTGTCTAAATCTGCCATCGCAACGGCTGTAGTGATATTGTGTCTTGTTATTGTGGATTCATATGTTGAGAAAAACTCAGTTAAGAATCTTCTGTTATACAAACCAGTGAGTTGGTCTCTTAAACTTAGGTTTTTTAGTTGTTTGTTTAATCTTCTTATTTTGATAGAGTTTGCCGTGCTTTGTATATAGTTTTTTATCATATTGACCAAAGACTCAACATTACTATTTTTATCGAATACTATTTGAACTATAGCTAAAATTTCTTCATTAGACGCTATAGGTATGCATATAAATTTTCTTTTTTTATCTTTACACTCTTCGTAAATATTTTTTGACGATATCTTTAAGCATTTTTCGATATTTAAACATTCAATGTTGCCTTCTGAATAATATTTGATGTATTCGTTATATTTTTTGGTATATATAGTAAAAGAGTCTATTTTTAACTCTTTTTGTAAGAAGTTTTTTATGTGTTCCAATATTTCGGTTTCATTTAAGCATATATCTGTTTTTTCTTTAAATTTTATGAAATTATATGTATTTTCTATATACTTATTGGTGTTTTCTATGAGTTTGGATATTGAGCCATCGGATGCCATTTTAGGCAGTTTCATATTTATATCTACATCGCCTCTGGCTAATCTATCTGAAATTTCTGCAACCTTCTCTACTGAATGCATTATTTTACTTAATATTATATAAAGTAATAAGAGCACTACTAAAGATGAAGTAACGCCGGGTATTATGCTTATAATCATTGATTTTTTTAATTCGTTCATTTTCTTTAATCTGTATTTATTTATTTGGTTTTCCATATCTTTTATATACACACCGCTGCCTACAATCCAGTTCCAAGTATTTATTTTTTTTATGTAAGTTAATTTTTCAAAAACCTTATTTTTTATGCCCGGGTATTGCCAATAGTATCTTATAAAATCACTGTCTTTTATTTTTAATACATCTACAGCATATTTAAAAAAATAAAATCCGTTTTTATCTTTTATGTTTAAAACGTTTGTTCCTATAAGGTCTTCCCTTGGCGGATCTACTATTAAAATTCCATCGTTCGTTATACACCAGACATAACCGGATTTAGCGTATTTAATTGAATTTAATTCGTATGCAGCTATTTCTTTTGCTTTTTCTTCGGAAACTATACCTTTAGCGTTTAAGTATTGTGCGATATTTATGGTATTTTCCGCAACATTGACCGCAGTTTTAATCATTTCCATATTTTGTTGGTATATGTCTTTTCTAATATTTTCCATCTCTTGTTGAAAATAGGCTATCTGAGAATAGAAGAAATAACCGTATCCTATAAGACCAATAAAAAGCAGTCCTACAATGTAGGTAAATATAATTTTAAACTTAAAAGACTTTTTCTTAAACCAATCAAGAATAGACATTTAACTCCCAAAACACAATAATAATCTTTTTATTATAATTGCAACAGACACTGTTGTCTACTTAAATTTAATTCAAAAGAATTGAATAATTGCAAGTGTTGGATAAATTTTATTGTTTATATTATACTTTACAAATATTAACCATTGTTATAAAATTTATTATAGATTTATTTGGAGGTGGGTATTATGCTTTTTAAGCTTTTGAGCTTTACGTTAATCAGTTTTTTTATCTATTTTGTGTGTGGATTGGTGAGTTATTATTATATGGAAAGACCATTATATGTTTACATAGCCCTATCTATATTGTTTCTTGTAGCTAACTTTTTTTACTATTACAAGGTGTTAATAAGTAGTGTGGAAAAAATTAATAAGGAATTTAAAGAAATATCTTTAGAAAAAAGAATAGATTTATTGAAAGAGATAAAAACGCCAGGGATTCCCTTTGTAGAAACATTTGTGCAAAGGTTTAAAAAATTTATGAATACAACAGTTAGCAACCTTGTTACGGCAGCAGGAAAGGCAAGTGTATTTAACGCAAAATTTAACTTTGAATTAAAGAAAGCTATTAAAGAGATTAATGAAAATATGGAAAGTTTTGATGCGGTTAATGCAACTATGGGCGATTCTACAAAAGCCATAATGGACATATCGAATAGCGTTGAAGAATTTAGTAACTTTATGAATGAAGTTGAACAGGCAAGTAGAAATGCTTTGAGTGTAATAGATGATGTGGAACACAATATTGAAGAGAATGTAAAGATGATGAGAGATGGCAAGGATTTAATTGACCAGCTTGATTCAAACCTAAAAAACATATCTGGTATTGTTGCCGTTATTAACGAGATAGCAGACCAAACAAATCTTCTTGCTCTAAATGCCGCAATAGAAGCTGCACGTGCTGGTGATGCAGGACGCGGTTTTGCCGTTGTTGCAGATGAAATTAGAAGGCTTGCGGAAAAAACGCAACAGAATGCATCAGAAATAGGAGAGATGATAAATACAGTAAGCACCAACGCCAGTAAATTGATATCTCAAAATCTTGAAATTGCTGATAAAATCCAAAAAAGCGGCGAAAGTTCTTTAGTGATTAAAGATAATTTTAAAAATGTTGCAAATGAAATAGAAAAGGCATCTTCAATGCTAAACAGTATTACGGCTGCTGTAGAAGAGCAGTCGGCATCGATAGAAGAAGTTACTCAAACTGTAGACCATGTTGTAGAATCGACAAAGTCTGTTGTTAATAGGCTTAATGAAGTTGCATCTCAAAGTGTAGATTTAGATGAAGTAGCAAGTCAGTCGTTTGCAATTTTGGGTAACTTAAGAATAGATCATCCTTTGGAAGAGGTTTATAGACTTTTAAAAGAAGCAAAGGCTGAAATAGAGCAAACAATAGAAGATGGAATAAAAAAGGGTGAAATTTCAAGTAGCGATATTTGGGATAGAAATTATGTGCCTATTCCAAACACAGACCCTCAGAAATACAAAACAAGATTTACTGATTTTATAAAAAAACATATTCAACCCATTGAAGATAAATATCTTGCAAAAAACGATAAATTTAAATTTGTTTTGCTTGTAGATGATAATGGATACGCTGCGGCGCATAATTCAATATACGATAAACCCTTAACGGGAGACTATGAAAAAGATTTGATTAACAATCGCTCTATGAGAATATTTAATGATAAAGTTGGACTTGCTGCAGCAAAAAATACAGAGCCACTACTTGTTCAGACATATATGAGAGATACGGGAAATGCAATGTATGATATATCTGTGCCTGTTTATGTGGAAGGTAAGCATTGGGGTGGATTAAGGGTAGGTATGTTGCCATAATAATATCCTTGATAAAACGATTTAACTATTGTAGCATCCAAGATTGAGGAGGTGTAAAAGATGAAGATAAGAAAATTTAAGTTTATAGCATCGATTGTGGCTATGGCTATTGCTTGCGGCTATGTATCAAATGCTGACACGCTAAATATTGATAACGTAAGTGGCGGTGTCAATGATAACACAAATATCTACGTTGTGCCAGGAACGGGAAAGATAAAAACTTATAACAGATTTATAGACCCGTTTTCAAAAGAAGCTCAAGAGCAGAATGCTGCAAGCGGCAAGCAGTTACCATTTTTAAGTAATTATCCAAGAGCAACAAGAAGTAGTATGCCTGCTTATGGTCTGCCATCTTACGGAGTTGATTTTATTCCAAAACCATTGGGTGCATCATATGCTCCAGTGTCAAAAGGTCAAGGATATAACATAATGGGAAATAGAATGAATGTGGCAAATGGCGCAATAACTACATCCATGTCTGCATCGGGTATTGGCTCATCCAATCCATCTTTAAGTAGCGGCATTAGCGGAGGGCTTATAGGTAGTATTTCTACAGGTATGGTTGCCACAATACAAGACGGTAATACAAAAACAAATTACGAAAAACACACTTCTGCTAAAGGTATAGTAAATTTTGGTCAAATAATGTCTTATAGAAGCAATATTAGAAACAATAACGATTAGAAACAATTAAGGCGGCATATATATTTTTATGCCGTCTATCTATTCTTCTTCTTTTTCTACGTAACTACATCCCTTTCTTGCACAGTGCCAACCGTCTTTTTTCTTTATAAATAAATTATATCCACATTCGGGACATTTTTGATTTTTTAATTCGCCTCTTGCTACAAATTTACATTCGGGATAATTGGAACATCCGTAAAATTTTCCTCTTTTTGATGAGCGCTCAACCAAATCTCCATCACACTCTGGACATTTTAATCCTGTAGGGTAGGGCTTTGTATTCTTGCACTTTGGATAGTTTGAGCATGCAAGGAATTTTGTGCCTTTTTTTGAATATTTTACAATCATAGGCGCACCGCATTTATCGCATACTTCGTTGGTTTCTTCAACATCTAATGGTTTTGTATTTTTACATTTAGGGTAGTTGGAACATGCAAGGAATTTTCCAAATCGTCCTTCCCTTATAACCATAGGCGCACCGCACAGTTCACACACAATATCGGTTTCTTGCGGTTTGGGTTTTAGGTTTTCCATTTTATCGTAAGCTACATCCAAAAGCGTTTTGAATTTTTTGTAAAAATCCTTCAATAGTTTTATTTTATCGAGTTCCTTTTGAGCGATTTTATCAAGCCCTTCTTCCATTTTTGCAGTAAATTTTACGTTGATTATATCGGCAAAAAATTTATCAAGCATCTTACTTGTTGTTATACCGATATCTTGCGGGAAGAATTTTTTTTCTTTTAATTCTACGTAGCCTCTTGAGATTATTGTGTCTATGATTGAAGCATATGTTGAAGGTCTACCTATGCCGTGTTTTTCAAGTTCTTTTATGAGACTTGCTTCTGTATATCTTGGCGGTGGTTCTGTGAAGTGTTGTTTGGGTTTAACTTTCGATAACTTTACGCTGCTGTTTTTTTTAAGGTTCGGTATCGCTGATGTTTCGGTTTTGCCGTAATCCCACACCCTTAAGTAACCGTCAAACACAAGCTCTCTAAAGTTTGCTTTAGATTCGTAACTATTTGACGAGAATATTATGGAAACACTGTTAAATGTTGCATATTTCATCTGACTAGCAATGAATCTTTTCCATATTAATGTATAAAGCTTGTATTCATCGTTTGTTAAGTATTGCTTAACCATATCGGGCAATTGCTTTGGATTTGTTGGTCTTATGGCTTCGTGTGCTTCTTGGGCTGTTTTGGATTTTGTTTTGTATATATTCGGTTTTTCGGGCAGATAATCTTTACCAAACAGTTCATTGATTAATGTTAGGGCTGAATCTTGTGCTTCTTTTGCTATATTAAATGAATCGGTTCTCATATACGTAATAAGACCAATTCTTGTTTTTCCTATATCGACGCCTTCGTATAATTTTTGAGCTATTCTCATGGTTTTTTTTGATGGAAAGCCTAACAGGTTTGACGCCGTCATCTGTAGTGTGCTTGTAATAAATGGCGCGTCGGGTTTTTTGTTTGTTTTTCTTTTTGTTATGGATTTAACTATAAAGTCTTCTTTTTTTATCTTTTTGATAATATCTTTTGCTTCTTTTTCGGTTTTTATAAAGAACTTATCTATTTCTTTAGAATCTATTTTATAGAGCAGGGATTCTATGTCGTTTTCAAAAAAGAGATGTATTGTCCAATATTCTTGAGGCTTAAACTGTTTTATCTCTTCTTCTCTATCGACTATTAATTTTAATGCTACAGACTGAACCCTTCCTGCTGATAAGCCTTTTTGTATCTTTTTGGATAGAAGTGGCGATAATTTATATCCTACAATTCTATCTAAGATTCTTCTTGCTTCTTGGGAATTTACCATATCGTCATTTATGGAACGCCAAGCGTCTATAGAATTTACTATTGCCGATTTGGTTATTTCGTGAAAAACTATACGTTTAACCTTGCTTTCGTCCATCTTTGCGGCGTTAATTATATGCCAACCTATGGCTTCTCCTTCTCTATCTTCGTCAGTTGCTATAAATACGACATCAGCTTTTTTGTAATGTTTCTTTATTTCATCAACTATGGGTTTTTTATCTCTTGGCACGACATATTTTGGTTTGAAATCATTTTCAATGTCTACGCCGAATGATTTTTTTGGCAAATCCCTTATATGTCCATACGATGCTATGACACTATAGCTTTTGCCCAAAAATTTGGATATTGTTTTGGCTTTTGCAGGTGATTCTACAATAACAAGTTTCATATGTTCTCCTTATTTTTAGAGTTTTTCGTAACCGTCTGACGGTGTTCTTTTTATCAGACCTTTCATCTCAAGGTCAAACAATATATCATTTAATTGGGATATGTCCATAGATGTTTTAATCATCAATTCATCGATAGATGTATCACCGTTAAGTGCATCAAGTATAAACTGCTCTTCCTTGTTAGGCTTTTCTTTTTTTATCTCTTCTATCTCTTTCTTTATTTCTATGTAAAAGTGCGACAGTATAGCGTCAATATCGTTTACTGCTATGGCACCTTCGTTTATAAGTTTATTAGTTCCTTTGCTACGTTTTGAGAATATTTCACCCGGAACGGCAAATACGGTTTTTGAAAACTCTTCCGCCAATCTTGCAGTTATCAGAGAACCGCTTTTGATATCAGCTTCTATGACCAACGTGGCTTTGGATAGGGCGGCTATAATTCTATTTCTTGTAGGAAAATTGTATTTAAGTGGCTTTGTCCCTATAGGAAATTCCGAAATTATGCAACCCTGTTTCTTTATATAGTCAAATAGATTTTTGTTTTCTGGTGGATAGGTAATATCTATTCCGCAACCCAATACGGCTATGGTGTATCCACCGTTATCTATGGTTTCTTTATGAGCCAATGCATCTATGCCTTTAGCCAATCCGCTTATTATAGAAAAACCGGATTTGACAAGGTAGGGTATTAGATATTTTACAACCCGTTGTCCGTAACCTGATGGATATCTCGTTCCAACAACAGACAGCGACAGTTCGTTTTCTTTTAATTGTCCGTCAACATATAAAACAGAAGGCGGGTAGGGCATATTTTTAAGGCTTGAAGGATAATCGTTTGAAAAAAAGTCTATGAGTTTAATATTGTATTTTTCTACATATTCCAACTCTTTCTTTACGTTTTTATTTGTTATTTTGTGTTTATATTTTGCATATAACTCTTCCAAAGAGCCGTTTTTATCTTCTTCTTTTAGATATATACCGCTTGTAAGGATTTTCAGCTCATTTATTTGCAATAAGTAGCCTCACAAGGTTGGAGTAGTAGTATTTTTCACTGAAAGTCTTAAATCCAAATTGTTTTAGTTTTTCCTTTAAATCTATACCAATAAATTCACTTGCCAAAGGACATTCTCCGTATTTAAATATGGCTTTTACCATTGGATTTTTTGAATCCAAATTAAATTCGTTATAATCAAGAATAAAAAAACTGCCATCGGGCTTTAACACATCATAGGCATTTTGTATGATTTTATCTCTGTCTTTATCAATAAAGCCGTGCAAAACAAACGATATGAACGCTTTGTCAAATTCTTCCATAAATGGCGTTTTTTCTCTTATGTCGTGATAGAATATTTTAACATTTTTAAAATCTTTGCATCTGTTTTTGCTTTTTATAAGCATCTCTTTGCCTTTATCCAAACCGACAATTGTGTTTTTTGTATAGTTTGTCATTAGGCAGATATTCTTTGCTGTTCCGCTACCGAAATCCACTACGGAATCGTTTTCTTTAATATCCATATCTTTTATTGCACGTTTTATAAATCCGTGGTATGTAAAACCTGTAATTAACATCATCAGTTCATCGTATATATACGCTTCAATGCCCGATATCTCTACCTTACTCAGTTTTCTATCCATAAAACACACTCCTTTTCTTTAGGTTGCAACTTTATAATCAAAATGTATATTTTTCAAGTTAATATTGACTTAAAAAACGTAATATTCTATATTTAACAAAAATTTAGGGGGGTTAACATGAAAAAGGGATTGCTATTTTTCTTGGTTTTTTTCTTTATCTCATCGGTTGCTTTTTCCAAAACCTATACAATAAACTTGGGTATAGTTACAACACCTAAAACATTTCACTACAAGGCAGCCTTAAAATTTAAAGAGATAGTAGAAAAGGAAAGTAACGGAAATATCAAGGTAGTTATTCACCATTCCGGTTCAGTAGGTAACGAAACAAGCATCTTACAACAGCTTCAGATGGGCGCTCTTCAGGCAGGTGTTATAACGGCAGGTCCTATCGATAAGATTGTCCCGGCTATCAAGGCTATAGAGTTTCCGTTTATATTCGATAGCTATAAGAAAGCCGATGCTATTTTGGATGGAAAGATAGGAAGGGCTATATTGGATGAATTCCCAAAAGCCAATCTAATCGGTTTCCATTTTCTTGAAAACGGGTTTAGGAATTTGACAAATTCTGTAAGAAGCGTTCATACGGTAAAAGATGTAAAAGGTTTAAAGATTAGGGTAATGAACAGTCAATTGCATATCGCTATTTGGAAAGCGCTGGGAGCAAATCCGACGCCAATGCCTTGGCCTATATACACCCAACTTGCCCAACATGTCATAGACGGACAGGAAAATCCACTGGCAGTTATATATCAATATAAACTTTATGAAGTTCAAAAATACCTATCATTAACAAGACACGTATATTCCGCTTTGGTGTTTGTTGGAAGTAAAAAATTCTACGATACGCTACCTGAAACCTATCAGAAACTTCTTTTTAGGGCAGCTAAAGAAGCGTCTATTTATGAAAGAGGCTTAAATAGAAAACAGGTTGCATTCTTTTTAAGCGAATTAAAGAAAAAGGGTATGGTTATTGACGAAGCTCCCGATGTAGCGTCTTTTAAGGCTAAGGTTGAGCCATTAAAGAGTAGATTTAAGGGTGTTGCAAGAAAGTATTTAGATGAAATATTAAAACAAAAATAGATGAAACACGTTTTTGAAATTTTATCTTTCTTAAGCGATGCGATAAATAAGTTGATAGAGTTTATTGTCGCATCGCTCCTTATTTTTTTATCCGTTTTAATGATTCTTGCTGTTTTTTATAGATATATTCTTAATAATTCAATTTACTGGTCTGATGAAGTATCCAAGATTTTGTTAGTTTTTTTGGCTTTTTTGGGCTCGACCGTTGCATACAAACATTCTGCTCATATAGGTATAGATATCATAACAGAAAGACTATCCAAAAGGCTTAATAGTGTTTTATTTATTTTAATAAAGGTTTCGTTTTTGTTGTTTTGGGCTTTAATTTTTAAAGAAAGCTTAAAGCTTATGCCACTTTTTATGATGCAAACAACGGCTACACTTGAGATAAGGTATGCTTACGTATTTTGTATTGTTCCGATAACGTCTATTATTTGGCTTTTACATATTTCAAACGACCTATTGCGGACTATGAAACCGGAAGAAAAATCCTACACAACGAGGTTTGAATGATAAAATACAAATTTACCCGATACTTTGAGAATGAAGTTTTAAGAAAAAGGCCTTATATTAAAAGAGAGTTGTGTATTGAGATAATAGAGAACCCTATAAGGTTGAAAAACAAGAAGAAAATAGATGGAGATTTTGGGGGATTGTTAAAGAATTTGAAAAATTGGGTGTTTAGGGTGATAACATTGAATGATAAAATAACTATTCACAACGCATTTCCAGATAGGAGGTTCAAAATATGAAGGTGGAGTATTATCCGGAAACTGATTCTTTGTATATAGATTTGTCGGAAAAAACAAGCATCGATAGTCAAGAGATAGTCGAGGGTGTAGTGGTGGATTTTGATGAAAAAGGCAATGTTGTAGGGATAGACATAGATAATGCGAGCAAAAAGGTTGATTTGGGCGGTTTAACGTTAGATTTGCCATTTATAAAGCAAAAAATTAATGTAAAGAAAACCTTATAAAAAATTATTTAATTAAATGTTTTATCTTCTTGTTATTCTTTTTGTTCTTATACTACTTTCTTTTCCCATATCCCTATCGATAGGAATAGCCACTACGATTGCTTTTTTAAAATCACACCTTCCATTATATATGATACCGCAAAGGATGTTTGACGGCGTCAATGTGTATATGCTACTTGCCGTTCCTTTGTTTATGTTTGCCGGCAATTTAATGGATAGCGGTGGTTTATCAAAAAGAATAGTTAATTTGGCAGAATCTATGGTAGGACATTTAAGGGGAGGCTTAGCAATATCTGCAATATTGTCGAGTATGCTGTTTGCTGGAGTTAGTGGCTCAGCTGCAGCAGACACAGCAGCTATCGGCTCTATCCTTATACCATCCATGAAACAAAAGGGTTATAACGGCGATTTTGCAGCAAGCGTTGTTGCAAGTGGTGGCTCGATAGGTGTTATTATTCCGCCGAGCATACCTATGATAATATACGGTTTTATAACTGGCGTATCTATAGGAAAACTTTTTATTGCCGGAATATTGCCAGGTATTTTAATAGGCATATCGCTTTCTCTTGTTGCCATTATTTATTCGAAAAACATACAGGGTTTGCATAGCAGTTTTGACTTTGAAAAATTTAAATATGCACTTAAAGAGTCCATCTGGGCATTAGGAACGCCTATTATTGTTGTAGGTGGAATATTGGGCGGAATTTTTACGGCAACCGAATCTGCGGCATGTGCCGTTTTGTACTCATTTTTGGTTGGAGTTTTTGTGTATAAAGAGATTACATTAAAAAAACTATATGAAGCCGCTATAAGCAGTGTCATAACAAGCGCAGTTATACTTATCATAATATCGGTAGCTACGGTGTTTTCTTGGTATCTTTCAATGAATAATGTTCAAGGAATGCTTGAAAGGGTTTTTGTTGGATTTGCCGACAATAAAATTGTTTTAATTTTGCTTGTCAATCTTTTTTTGCTTATTATGGGAACGTTTGTTGAAACCACGGCATCTTTGGTCCTGTTTGTTCCTGTTGTTGCTCCTATCTTAGCTCATATTGGAATGAATCCTTTAACAGCAGGCGTTATGATTGTTACTAACCTTGCGATAGGTATGTTAACGCCACCTTTGGGTATATGTATCATAGTATCTTCTGCTATAGCGGAAAGTAAAATAACAAAAATAGCTAAATCAGTCTTTCCGTTTTTAATAATTATGATTCTCGATTTATTTATTATAGCCTTTTTTGAGCCTTTAACGACTTTGTTGGCAAGATAAAAATGCGGACGGCTTAGAAGAGCCGCCCGTCGGAAGTCTTAAGTATGATTAAAATTTGTAATCATATCTAAAGAATACAGAATTTCCCTTTGCTGTATCGTCATCTTTGTAAAAATGTTTAGCTTTTGCGTGTATCCACTCTAAAGAAACAACTGTGTATTTTGTGGTTTTGTAGCCAATATTTGCAAAAATTGTTTCAACCTTAGGATCGTTTGCATATTCCATAGTATCTTTGAATTTTACATAGTCAAATCCTGCAGCCAACCACATCTTTGGCATAGGTTTAACCTTAGCTTCAATATTCCAAGCTGAGGATTTTACAGCTTCTATATCTCCATTTGCTTTCACATAGTATGAAGTTGGCGTTTTGCTTGTTAGTCCTGCAAATTTTGTAGCACCCTTTGAGTAGATATATTCAGCCTGTAACTCTACCATAGATACAGGTAGGTTAAATCCTGCACCGAATACTACAGGTGTTTTATCGTCATTTTTATCATTTAGTTCAATTTTAACAGGCGTTGCTGTAATAAAACTGTAAACTCTTGCTGGCTTTCCAAAACCAGTATTAATTTTTGTAGCAAGTTTTGCAGCTATGGCAGGAAATCTTCTTTTGATAACAGTATTATTAGTCCAATCCGTATCTTCCAATGCTAAGTTAAAGTTTAAATCTGTTTCGCCAAGGTCAAAGTTATAACTAAATCTAACCTGAGGGTATCTGTTTGCATTGCCGTTAAAACCTGCTATAGCTTTCCAGTTTGTGGAGAATGTGTGAAATTCTTCAACTCCCCACTCCTGACCGGCTAAGATGTTAAAATTGTCATATCCGTAATTGATATATGCTCTTCTTAATCTTGTAGAGTCTCCCGCATTTCCTTTATTTGCAAAATCATATTCAATTCTACCTGATACACATGCATCCTTGTTTTTAAATGTTAATCCAACTCTTACCATCTTGTCTGTT
>JAMOQJ010000045.1 GCA_027064065.1 Desulfurellales bacterium | reverse complement strand
GAGATAGGAAAAGCTGTATCTGAATACAAAATAGATTAAATTTTTTGCAACCGCTTGTATCTATATTAAAGCAAGCGGTTGCTTTTGTTTATCCTTAATTTATATTGATAAATTTATATTTAGTTTTTGATTTTTCTTTTTCAATGACGGCTAATAATTTATCGTTTTTATCCAAGATTCTGTAGATACCGCTCTTCAGATTCCCTATATCAAATATTTTATTGAACACAACACCGTTTCTTACCTTTGTTTTTATATCGTCATCAATTCTCACCGACGGAAGAAAATTTAAAGCTTCGTTTATACTTAAACACTCAATATTATCAAGATTATTTGCACTATCTATACTAAATGGATAACTAAAGATTCTTTTTAGAGATTTTACACACCCAAAAACACCCAATTTTTCACCTATATCGTTAGCCAAAGCCCTAATATATGTACCCTTTGAGCATTTAACCATCACACTTAATATATTATCTTCAAAACCGACAATCTCTATTCCGTAGATGAATACTTTCCTTTTTGGCGGCTCTATATCTTGATTCTTTAGAGCATATTGATAGAGCTTTTTTCCATCAACTTTAACATTTGAATACATGGGAGTTGTTTGCTCTATCTCTCCTTGAAACTTTGTTAAAACATTTTTGATTTCATCAATAGACACAGAAATATTATCGTTTTTTGCTACAACTTTTCCTTCCAAGTCGTATGTATCTGTTTTTATACCAAGGACTATGTCAGCAGTGTAAATTTTATATCCATCTTCAAACAAAGATAGAATCTTGGTTGCTCTTCCTGTTGCGCAGACCAAAAGACCGCTTGCTGATTTATCCAAAACACCGGCATGACCTATTTTTTTGATTCCTGTTATCTTTTGAAGTTTTCTTATAACATCATAGGATGTTATACCGGATGGTTTATCTACCAAAATTATGCAGTTTTGCATTCCATTAAGCAAGAAAAGAAAAAGCCTCTATAATTTTTTCTCTAACTTCTCCTAAAGTGCCTTTAATTTGACCACCTGCGGCATTCTTATGTCCACCACCGCCAAATACTAAAGCAGCAGCCTTGCTAACATCAACTTTATCTTTGGAACGCATACTAATTTTAAAGTAATTTGGCTCATCCTCTCTTAAAAGGACACCGACTTCTGCCCCTCTTACGCTACGGGCAAAATTAACAAACCCTTCCGTATTTTCTATATATGTATCGGTTTTTTTAAACATATCTTGTGTTACATACTCTATGGCAAGCTTACCATCATAGTAGGTTTCAAGCGTATTCAGCACAAGCCCAAGCAATTTAAGCGTTTTTAATTTTCTTGATTCATAGATATTGTACGCCGCAAACCATGGATTCACACCCTTTTCAATTAAATCAGCAGCTATTCTCATAGTCTTTGGTGATGTCGATGCATACCTAAAAGAACCTGTATCGGTCATTATGCTGACATAAAGATACAAGGCTGTTTTTTTAGATATAGGAAATTTATTATATACAAACAAATCCCATAATATACAACCGACAGCTGCAGCATTTGAATCTATTAAATTTATTTTGGCAAACATTGTGTTGGTTTTGTGGTGGTCTATATTGATAAACACCTTGTCTTTTGCATAATTTTTATCTATACCACATCTATCAATCTCTGCAGTGTCAACAGCTATGACAACATCAACATCTTTATTGTTACTTATTGGCTCTATCTTATCATAATCATCCAAAAACTTATACAAAGACGGAACATCTGTGGGATTTTCCACATATACCACTTTCCCCATTTCTTTCAGAACACTATAAAACGCCAAGGATGAACCAATTGCGTCTCCGTCTGGATTTTTATGCGCAACAATAAGAAATTTAGAGTTTTTATTTACAATATCGCCTATCTTTTGAAATAATTCATTCATCTTCTTTAATGTCCTTTAACAATTTGTCTATTTTAAATCCATAATCTATGGAATCGTCATACATAAAATGCAACTCAGGCATATATTTTAATCTAACCTTGCCACCCAAATTCTTTTTTATAAAGCTCTTTGCCTTATTTAAAAGCAGTAATACATTATCTTTATCCTCATCGGGAATTAAGCTTGAGCCAAAAAACACATTCGCATGCCTTAAATCATCTGAAACCACAACATCGGTTAGGGTTACTTCTTTTAATCTATTATCGCCCATTTCAAATTCTATTATATAGGAAATAGCCTTTCTTAATTCGCTTGCAACCCTATCCTTTCTTTTGTAGGGATTATTTCTTCTCATCATAACAGTTCCTTTCTTGCAGAAACAATCTCTATATCGTAATTACCATCATAAAACTCCAAGATTTTGTCCATCAAAGACTCAACAAAACGACTACTATTAGATACGCAAGCCAATCCAACAGTTGAATAGTTTATCATATCGTTGTTATCCACTTCAGAAATAGAGACATTAAACAAGTTTTTGGTTTTATCTATCAAACTCTTAACCACTCTCCTTTTATCCTTTAAGGAACGGGTATTAAATATTTTAAAGTCTATTTCCATTATACCAACGACCAAATATTATAGCTCCCTTTCAACCTTTACTATTTCATAAGCTTCTATGTTATCACCGGGTTTTATGTCATTGAAACCTTCTATACCTACACCACACTCATAACCTTGCTGAACTTCATTAACATCATCCTTAAAGCGTTTCAAGGATGATATTTTACCTTCATGAATTATCACACCATCTCTTAATATTCTTATGAGTGAATTTCTCGTAATCTTTCCATAGGTAACATAACATCCTGCAACAATACCGATTTTTGGAACTTTAAAGGTATCCCTTATCTCAACTCTTCCTAAAATTTCTTCCTTTTCTTCAGGCGATAGCAATCCAGAAAGAGATTTTTTAATATCTTCTATTATATCGTATATTACTTTATATGTTCTTATATCCAGATTGAAATCCTTTGATAATTTAAGGGCTTCCTGAGTAGGTCTTACATTAAATCCTATTATAATTGCATCGGATGCCCTTGCCAAGTCAACATCCGTTTTAGTGATAGCACCTACTGCTGAGTGTATAATATTGACCGTAACTTCATCGGTAGAGAGTTTTGCTAAAGCCGACGATATAGCTTCAATAGAACCAAAGACATCGGTTTTTAATATAATGGGCAATTCTTTTATTTCGCCGCCTTCTATCTTTTCAAATATATTCTCAAGGCTAATGCCTTTTTTGTTAAGCATAGCTTTTTTCAATTCTTCCTGTCTTGACTGAGCAATATCCTTTGCTATCTGTTCGCTTTTTACAGCTATTAAAGTATCGCCTGCTTCAGGTACGCCATGCAAACCGATTATCTCAGCTGCAAAAGATGGTCCAACCTTTTTTATCTTTTTTCCTTTATCATCGTTCAAAGCTCTAACCTTACCAAAGTGCGCTCCAACAATAAAAGCATCACCCTGTTTAAGCGTTCCTTCCTTTACAACAACCGTTGCTACGGCTCCTCTATTTTTATCGAGCTTTGCTTCTACCACAATAGCCTTGGCACGCTTATTAGGATTCGCCTTTAACTCCATAACATCAGCCTGAAGCAGAATACTTTCAAGCAGTTCGTCTATACCTATCTTCTTTTTGGCACTAACGTTTACAAATATGTTTTCACCGCCCCACTCTTCGGGAACTATGTTGTAATTAGCAAGTTCTTGTTTTACTTTATCAGGGTTGGCGTTGGGTTTGTCTATTTTATTAACAGCAACAACAACAGGAACTTCAGCAGCCTTTGCATGGTTTATAGCTTCAACCGTTTGCGGCATAACGCCGTCGTCTGCAGCAACCACCAAAACGACAATATCCGTGATTTGAGCGCCGCGCGCTCTCATATTCGTAAAGGCTTCGTGTCCTGGTGTATCTAAAAATGTTATATATCTATCGTTTATCTTAACAGAATATGCAGCTGTATGTTGTGTAATACCGCCTGCTTCTCTTTGCGCAACGTTTGTCTTTTTAATAGCGTCAAGGATTGATGTTTTGCCATGGTCAACATGCCCCATAACGGTAACAATGGGCGGTCTTTCCTGTAAATCTTCTGGATTATCGTCTATATCCATCAATTCTTCTACAACATTATCTTTCTTAATATTCTCTTCATTTATTTCAAAACCATACTCTTCAGCTATAATCTTTGCCGCATCAAGGCTTATGACATCGTTTTTTCTTGCCATAATGCCAAGTTGGAATAATTTCGACAAAACATCGGAGAAATCCACACCTACATTATTGGAAAACTCAAAAACCGTCATCCCTTCTTTAAAATTTACCGCATTGCTATCTTCCTGCTCTTCATTTTGGGTTTTATCGGCTTTTTTATATTTTTTTCTTCCCTTTAATTTTTGTGGAGTTACAGATTCTATGAATTCTTCTTTTCTAAATCTGCCTCTTGGTTTTTTATGTTCGTCTTTATGTTTTTGTTCTTTTTTTTCTGGCTTTGGATTTTCTTCTTTTTTTTGTTTAGTTTTTTCTTTTTGCTCTTCAGGTTGTTTTGATTGTTTTTTCTTTTTTTGTTCTTTAATCTTTTTTAAATGCTCTCTCTTTTCTCTATTCCATTCTTCTATAAATTTTTCCGCAACATCTTCTTCAATACCGCTAAAATTACTCTTTGCTTCTATATTCATATCGTTAAGTTTTTTTATTACAACACTGCTCTTAGTGTTCAATTTTCTTGCTATCTCATAAACTCTCATCTTCTTTCCCATCTGCAACCTCCACAAAAATCAAACAGAAACATCGCTATCAGCCGAAAAAACTTCGCCAACCTCAACACCGTCTATTTTATCAGAATTTTTTATAATATCTATATTATAACCGGTTAATTTTGCAGCCAATTTTGCATTTACGCCGGCTTTTCCTATAGCCATTGAATATTCTTCATCTTCAACATAAACCTTTGCCCTTTTCAAATCTTCATCTATATCAACAGAAATCACCTTTGCAGGCGACATAGCGTTTCTTATATAGATGGAAGGATTCGCACTCCACTTTATAACGTCTATCTTTTCGTCGCCAAGCTCTTTAACTATGGCAGCAATTCTAACACCCTTTGAACCTACACAGGTTCCTATCGGGTCTATGCGAGAATCCTTAGAATATACTGCAACCTTTGTTCTTCTTGACGGCTCTCTTGCAACGGCTTTTATTTCAACACTATTATCCTTAACTTCAGGCACTTCTTTTTTAAACAACTCCTTCACAAAACCAGGATGGGTTCTTGACAAAATCAATTTCACACCCTTTGACTCTTCCAAAACATCAAGAACATAAGCCCTAACATTTTCTCCAACTATATATTTATCGTTTATACCCTGCTCTTTTTTGGGCAATATTCCAATGGCATTTTTAAAATCAACAATTACATCGTTATAAGCACCTATACTCCAAACCTCTCCCACTATTATTTTGCCTATATAATTTTTATACTCTTCATATGCAGAATGCTTCTCAACATCCCTAAACAATTTAGCAATAACGTTCTTGATTGATGTTACAGCTATTCTACCTAAATTTTTTGCATCTATTTTTTCTTCAACAATATCTCCTATTTTAGCACTGCTATCAATCTCCCTGGCTTCGGCTAAAGATATCTCATTTTCATTTTTGGGATTTTTTGACACCTTCTTTGCTACAAAAACGTCAAACACTTCATTATCTATATCCACATCAACCCTTATTTTCGTCTCTTCTCCATATTTTCTCAAGATTGCCATCTTCATGGCATCCGATAGAGACATCAACACCCGCTCCAATGGTATGTCGTGCTCCTTTGATATCTGTTTTGCTATATCAAAAATTTCGCTCATTACACCCTCCTAAATTTCATCAACTCTTGCTTTTTTAATATTACTCAACTCTATCTCAATATTGCCATTATCCGTCTTTACAACAATGCTGTTATCATTATAGGACTCCAATATACCCCTAAAAACTTTATTTAAATCAACGGCTCTATGTGTACGAACGTAACACTTTTTTCCTATAGCTTTAAGAAAGTGCTCCCTTTTTCTCAAGCGTCTATTGATGCCTGGACTTGACACTTCAAGGGTATAGGGATGATTTATTGGGTCGTTCACATCCAACATAACACTAACATTTTTGCTAACTTCTTCACAATCTTTAATAGATACGTTGCCATCCTCTCTTTCGATAAATATAGATATTTTAGAAGCCGTATACTCTATATCATAAACCTTTAATCCTAAAGATTCAACAATCATACCGATATCCTGCTTGATTTTTTTATCTAATTCCATGGTTACACCTTTAATGGTTAATTTAGCTAAAAGTATTTTAAGTCTACAAACCTTTATTTACTTCAACAGCCTTAATGGTGTTAGAAAGAAGCATGGCTATTGTCATTGGGCCTACTCCGCCGGGAACAGGCGTTATATAAGATGATTTTTTAGATACATTTTCAAAATCAACATCACCAACAACCTTATCACCTACTCTACTAATACCCACATCAACAACTATGCTTCCCTCTTTAACCATATCTTCTGTTATAAGATTTGGCTTTCCTACTGCTGATATTACTATGTCGGCATTTATTGTTTTATCTTTTAAATCTTTAGTATATATATGGCACATTTGCACCGTAGCATTAGCATTTAAAAGCATAGAAGCCATCGGCTTACCCGTTATGTTACCAGCACCCACAATCACGGCGTCTTTACCTTCAAGTTCTATATTATATTCTTCAAACAATTTCATTATACCATAAGGCGTACAAGAATAGTAGAGCGGATATCCTCTCACAAGTCTTCCAACATTGTACGGATGAAATCCATCAATATCTTTTTTATAATCAATGGATTCTATAACCCTTTCTTCATCTATATGCTTAGGTAATGGTAGCTGAACCAAAATACCGTGCACCATAGGGTTATCATTAAGCATTTTAATAACACTAATAAGCTCATCTTCGGATATTTCAGCTGGCATTCTGTGATTAATAGAATATATGCCAACATCTTCACACGCCTTTGTTTTCATATTTACATACAGCTGACTTGCAGGATTATCTCCGATAAGTATAACAGCAAGTCCCGGTATAATACCACTTTGTTTTAATTCAACAACCTTTCTTTTTATACCTTCTCTTATCTTTTTAGACAAAGCCTTTCCATCTAATAAAATCATCTTTAAGCAAAAACTCCTTCTAAATAGCTTTCTCTATTCTTGTTACAATAGAGCCGTTTTTAAATATAGTAACATCGCCTGTAGATTCCGAGACAACTATACTTACAGCATTAGCTATGGATGTAATAGCTGCCGCTGCCATATGTCTTGCCCCAAGCCCTTTTGGTAAATCTTCAGATATAGATGAAGATACCGATATATAAGCTCCGGCAGCTTCCACAACACCATCTGAATTTATAATAATTGCTCCGTCAAGTAAACTAAATTCTTTTAACGTATCATCAAGATTCGCCTTTAGAATATTTCTTTCATCAGGCTCATATCCTTTAAAAGGATTAAATATCATCTGTTTCGTATTTTCAAGTATCTGCTCTTTGTCGCCCAAAACAAATATGCCGCCAACACTTTTTCCTTCTCTTCCCTGATTGGCAAGCTCTAAAGCGACACGCAAAACCCTTTCAAATACCTCTGGTTTAACAGATTTTCCCAAATCTATATCGCCCTTAAAGCTTAACAGTTCCTTTTCTTTGGATATATCTATAAAAATAGCCGTATCTATCGTATCACCCACACCTGTTAAGGCTATCATATTCTCTTCTTTTGATATTATACCAGACGATACACACATCATTAGCGCTATTTTTATCTTATTTATACGATTAAATGTTACAGAAGGCGAAAAAACGATACTACCTACAGATTTTATCTTTTCTATAGTTTTTTCATCCTTTTCATCTTCTTGAAGCACTATTATCTTTTTTATGTTATTATTCACAAATTCTTCATCAAAAGCATATCCTTCCACATCCCTATAATAAAAAAGCACAGATGTATGTTCCACACTCTTTGCAAGCTCAAAAGCTTGCTTTAGTATAAATTTATTTATCTCTATCTTTTTCCTCCTTTTTATCCTTATCTTTTTTCAAAGACACATCAAATACAAAATCTGGGCAATGGAGAGCTGCGCCGTCTCCTAAGGAAAACCGCCTTTTACAGTTAGCTCTCCATGCGCACACTGCACAAGTTTTTCTTTTATCTTCCATCTACATCAACATCAAAGCTTTGTTTATAGCATCAAGATAAGCTTTTGCAGACGCTTCTACAATATCTGTTGACGTTCCTCTTCCCAAGATAGACTTATCCAAATCAGGGAAATACACCTTGACCGAAACCTCACCTACAGCGTCTTTTCCTTCCGTTAGAGCCTGAATATCGTAATGCATCAACTTACCCTTAACATAGGTAATCCTTTCAAGCGCCTTAAATGTGGCATCAACAGGTCCATCACCCAATGCCGCATCTTCAAATTCTTCACCGTTTTTAACCAATTTCAATGTAGCAGTAGGCGATGCTGCATTGCCCGATATAACTTGAAGCGATACAAGCTCATAAACCTGAGGCGTAAGCTTAAATTGGTCTTCTATCAATGCCATTAAATCTTCATCATAAACTTCTTTCTTTTTATCGGCAAGCTCTTTAAACCCTTCGAATACAACACCTATCTGTTCTTTGGATAAATTATAACCAAGCTCTTTCAAGCGCTCTTCAAGTCCGTGCTTTCCTGAGTGTTTACCTAGCACAAGCTTATTGGTTTCAATGCCTATATCTTCCGGCTTCATTATCTCATACGTTCTCTTTTCTTTAATAACGCCATCTTGATGAATACCAGCTTCGTGAGCAAATGCGTTTTTACCTACTATAGCTTTATTCCTTTGAACCCTTATACCTGTTAACTTGCTTACCAATCTACTTGCTTTGTAAATCTCTTGAGTATTTATATCTGTCTTACAATCCTTATAAAAATCCCCTCTAACCTTAAGCGCCATAACTATCTCTTCCAAAGCGGCATTACCAGCTCTTTCTCCAAGACCGTTAATAGTGCATTCAACCTGATTAGCACCAGCCAATACAGCCGATAGGGAATTTGCAACAGCCATACCCAAATCGTTATGACAATGAACGCTAATTACGGCTTTATCTATGTTAGGTATTTTGTTCATAAGATACTGTATCAACTCATAATACTCCTGTGGTGTAGTATAGCCTACAGTATCGGGAACATTTATTGTAGAAGCTCCAGCATCTATAACCTTCTCAAAAATTCTACACAAATAATCCCAGTCACTTCTTGTTGCATCTTCTGCAGAAAACTCAACGTCGTCTGAATAATTTCTTGCTAATTTAACGGCATCCACAGCAGCATCCACAACTGCATCGTAGCTCATTTTTAATTTTTTCTCAACATGTATTGGACTTGTTGCAATAAATGTATGAATTCTTTTTCTTTCTGCTTTTTCAAGCGCTTTTGCAGCCGCTTCAATATCGCCTTTAACCGCTCTTGCAAGCGATGTTATTATTGGTTTTTTTACCTCTTGGGCAACCTTTGATATAGCTTCTAAATCACCAGGTGATGCCGCTGCAAACCCAGCTTCTATAACATCTACCCCCAACAATTCAAGCTGTTTTGCTATGGCAAGTTTTTCTTCCGTGTTCATACTTGCGCCAGGCGACTGCTCACCGTCTCTCAATGTTGTATCAAATATGATTATTTTTCTTTCGCTCATAAGCCACACCCCCCTTAATTCTTATCAATACTTTATATAAATATTCAACAGGACCAGAAATCATATATATAATAGCTATTGCAGGTATAAAGATATAAGGCTTAAAAACAAGCAAAGATAAAAATAGGATAATTAAAGCAAATGTTCTGATAGATATTTTTTCCGTTGTTCCCTTGCTTTTTAAACTTCTAAACTTTACCGTGCTAATCATTAAAAAAGCTAAAATATAGGTCATAACAAGAAAGAAAACATCATACTTATGAGAATCTATACCGTATCTCATAGATACAATAATTAAACTTGCAATAACAGCAGCTCCACCCGGTATAGGTAAGCCTATAAAACTGTCTCGATGAGAATTTTGTACGTTAAATCGTGCAAGCCTTAAAGCGCCTGTTAATAAAAATAAAAATGAAGCTATAATACCCAGACGCCCAAAATCATTTAAAACAAAAGTATATACTAAAAAAGAAGGCGCAACACCAAAACTAATTAAATCACTTAAGGAATCGTATTCTACGCCAAATTGACTCTCCGTATGCGTTAAACGTGCAACCTTGCCGTCTAAATTATCAAACAACACAGCAAATATTATAGCCCATGCACTTAAAAGAAAATTACCGTTGTGAGCAGCAAGTATACTATAAAAGCCAGCAACTATGTTAGCTGTTGTAAAAAGGTTTGGCAATATATATACAGCCCTGTTATTCCTATTATTTTTCATCTAAAAACACCCAGAATTGTTTCTCCTGCAACTACCTTTTCGTTTAAATTTACAAATTCGTCAATCTCATCCCTAACATAAACATCAAGTCTTGAACCAAATCTAATAAGCCCTATAATTTCACCCTTTGACACATCATCCTGCGGCTTTTTATAGCAAACTATCCTTCTTGCAATCAAACCCGCAATCTGAACGACAACAATTCTTCTTCCACTTCTTCCTTCAATAAGTAGAGCATTTTGCTCATTATCCATAGAAGCCTTTTCTCTATATGCCGGCAGATATTTTCCTTTATTATAAACAACATCTATTATTTTTCCGTTAATAGGCGACCTATTCACATGCACATTAAAAACAGACATAAAAATACTGATTCTTTTTACTTTCTCTTTAAAAAAATATCGCTCATACGCATCTTCTTTGGATATTACTATGCCATCTGCAGGACTAACAAGAGCATGCTTCATAATCGGAGTATCTCTTTTTGGGTTTCTAAAGAAAAAGGTACTAAAAGCTCCAAATGTAAAAGACAAAGCCGATAATGGCTTGGAATGTTTATATAATAATAAAGAGGAGGCAAAGCCTCCTACAATAAACGGTATGCCTTCTTTGGCAATAAAATCGTTTTCATTCGTTTTCATTTAATTCTTATCCTCATCAATTGCTTTAGATTCTGCAATCCAAGGCATCATAGCTCTCAATTTCTTTCCCACTATCTCTATTGGATGAGACTGGTCTTTTTTAAGTAGCGCATTAAATACAGGTCTGTTGGATTTGTTTTCTAAAATCCATTCTTTGGCAAAACTTCCACTCTGGATTTCATCCAAAACCTCTTTCATTCTCTTTTTAACATCTTCATCGATAATTCTTGGGCCTCTTGTAATATCTCCGTACTTAGCAGTGTTTGAAATAGAATATCTCATATCGTAGATTCCGCCTTCATACATCAAATCAACTATAAGCTTAAGTTCGTGGAAGGTTTCAAAATATGCCATCTCTTCAGGATATCCTGCTTCAACAAGCGTTTCAAACCCTGCTTTTACAAGCGCTGTTACACCGCCGCACAAGACGGTCTGCTCACCAAACAGGTCTGTTTCGGTTTCATCTTTAAATGTTGTTTCTATAACTCCTGCCCTTGCTCCGCCGTTTGCAGCAGCATAACTCAACGCCAACTGTTTTGTATTGCCTGAATAATCATTTGCAACAGCAATCAGCATAGGAACGCCTCTGCCTTTTTCGTATTCTCTTCTAACCAAATGTCCCGGACCCTTTGGCGCTATCATCATTATATTTATAGTATCCTTAGGAGCAATCTGTCCATAGTGTATATTAAAACCATGCCCAAATGCTATAGTGTCGCCGTCTTCCAAATAAGGCTCTATCGACTCCTTAAATATATCTGCCTGTTTTTCGTCAGGCGTTAAAATCATTATAACATTAGCCCATTTTGCAGCTTCATGGGTCTCCATAACCTTAAGTCCGGCTTTTTCAGCCTTTTCCCAAGATTTAGAACCCTTCCTTAAACCGACTACTACATCGCAACCGGAATCTTTAAGATTGTTTGAATGGGCATATCCTTGAGAACCGTAACCAATTATCGCAACCTTCTTGGATTTTATCAAAGATAAATCCGCATCCTTTTCATAATAAACGTTTAAAGCCATCTAAATACTTCCTCCTACTTTTTCTTCTCTCTTATCATAGACACTTTTCCCGTTCTTGCAAGTTCTTTTATGCCGAGTGGCTCAAGTAGACTCAATATGGCATCTATCTTGTTCGAATCGCCTGTAACTTCAACCGTATAAGAATCTGGTGAAACATCAACAACCTTGCCTCTAAAAATATCTATAATTCTCAACACTTCAGCTCTCGTGCCCAAATCGGTATGCATCTTAATTAAAGCCATCTCCCTTTCAACAAACGGCACATCACCATATTCTGTTACCTTGATAACATCTATCAGTTTATTGAGCTGTTTACCTATCTGCTCAAGCACCGTTTCGTCGCCTTCGGTAACTATAGTCATTCTCGAAAGATTGGATTCATTTATTGGAGCAACATTTAAGCTTTCTATGTTATAGCCTCTTGCTGAAAATAGATTTGCAACCCTTGAAAGCACTCCCGATTCGTTTTCTACAATAATGGAAAAGATTCTCTTCATTTCATAAACTCCTTATCCGTATTAAGTCAACAGCATATTGTTAATAGGAGCGCCTGCCGGCACCATAGGATAAACATTTTCTTCTCTTGCTATTACCACATCAAGAATGTATGGACCTTTATGCTCTCTCATTTCAAGCAAAGCATCTTCAACTTCCGACTTTTTGGTAATTCTTTTTGCCTTTATGCCGTAACTATCAGCAAGCTTTACAAAACTCGGCTGAACTTCTATATTTGTAGCAGCATATCGTTTTCCGTAGAATAAATCCTGCCATTGTCTGACCATTCCCAAGAAACCGTTATTCAGTATTATAACTTTAACAGGCTTATCGTATGCAATGAGAGTTGCAAGCTCCTGTTCGTTCATCTGAAAACTGCCGTCTCCTGCAAATACATACACAGGTTTATCAGGGTGGGCAAATTGAGCGCCAATACCAGCAGGAAAACCAAAGCCCATAGTTCCCAAACCGCCGGAAGTCAACAGTCTTCTTGGTTTTTTAAATGTATAAAACTGAGCAACCCACATTTGATGCTGACCAACTTCTGTAGATATTATAGGGTCATCATCCTTCGTTATTTCAGCAAGTTTTTCAATAACGTACTGAGGCAAAATCTGCTCTTCATCTTGATTATACGCCAATTTATGCTCGTTCTTCCATTTTTCTATCTGTTTTAACCAAGGAGCCCTAACATCATCCCAATTTACGCTATTATATTCGTCAAACATAGGCAACATCTCTTTTAAAACAAGCTTGGCATCGCCTACAAGCGGATAATCAACTTGTATATTTTTACTAATACTTGTCGGGTCAATATCAATATGAACAACCTTGGCATTTGGCGCAAACTCCGTTACCTTACCTGTAATCCTATCATCAAATCTTGCACCAACGGAAATTAGCAAATCGCAATACTGAATTGCCATATTAGCCCTGTATGTTCCATGCATTCCTGCCATACCAAGACTTAAATCATCGTCTTCTGGATATGCGCCTATGCCCATCAAAGTAGTAAATACGGGAATTTTTAGCCTTTGTGCAAGCTTTTTTACTTCTTCGTGGGCATCGGACATAATAACACCGCCACCCACATACAAAAGAGGCTTTTTAGCCTTAGCTATAGCAGTTGCCACCTTTTTTATCTGTTTTAAATTACCGTGATATGTAGGGTTATATCCTCTTAGATGAATTGTCTCAGGATATGAGAACTCCGTCTCTGCAACTTGAACGTCTTTAGGAAAATCTATTAAAACAGGTCCAGGCCTTCCTG
>JAMOQJ010000044.1 GCA_027064065.1 Desulfurellales bacterium | reverse complement strand
CTAATATCTCTTTCATGCCACAATGCAACATTCTCCATAGCAACAAGTGCATTACCCCTTATTAATCTTGCTAAACCGCAAAGATTTTCGCTTAAAACAGGATTTCTCTTGTGCGGCATAGAAGACGAACCTTTTTGACCTTTATGAAAAAACTCTTCTGCTTCCCTTAATTCGGTTCTTTGGTAGTGTCTTATCTGTGTGGCTATCTTTTCAATTGTTGATGCTACTATCGCAAGTGTTGTCATATATTGAGCATATCTATCTCTTTGTATTATCTGACTTGATACATTGGCATTCTTAAGGTTTAAAAGCTTACATGCGATTTCTTCCACTTTTGGAGGAACATTGGCAAATGTTCCCATAGAGCCTGATATTTTTCCATATGCTATATTTTCTTTTGCTTCTTTCATTCTCTGTAGATTTCTTTTCATCTCATCATACCACAAAGCAAGAACAAACCCAAAACTAATAGGCTCTCCATGTATTCCATGAGACCGACCTATCATCAACGTATTTTTAAATTCAAAAGCTCTTTTTTTAAGGGTATCCATAACCATCTCTATATCATCTATAATAATATCTGCAGAATCTCTTAACGCAATAGCCATTGCCGTATCAATAGTATCGGATGACGTTATACCAAAGTGCAAATAATCTCCTTCTTCGCCTAAGTGCTCTTTAACGTTTTCCAAGAAAGCTACAACATCATGTCTGGTTGTCTTTTCTATCTCGTTAATCCGCCCTATCTCAAAACTTCCGTTTTTTTCTATCTTTTGAGAGACACCTTTAGGAATTTCACCTATCTCTTCCCACCCTTTAGCAACAGCTATCTCAACCTGCAACCATCTTTGAAATTTTGCTTCTTCTGTCCAAATGTTTGCCATCTCTTTTCTTGAGTATCTATCTATCATTTCAACACCTCTAAAGTATAATCTTCAGCATTACATCCCGCTATTGTTTCGTACACAAGTTTATTGTTCATACTACCTACCTTTTCTTTCATATACTCAATAACGCTTGCAGTAGCAGACAATTTAAACATATTGCCATCTCCATATTTTATCTTTTCATATATCTCAGAACATACCAAAGCCAAACCTTTCACCAGACCACTATTTAAACAACCTTCACACTTATCAAACATTTCATCAAATATATCGTTATCGCTTTTTCTTCTTGATATTTCAACAAGTCCAAATTCGCTTATCTTGCTGACATGCATCTTTCTTCTATCTTTTTCGATAAGTTTTTTCAAAATCTCTTCTAATTCCTTTTTATGTTTCTCACTTTTCATATCTATAAAATCGATAACAATCAACCCGCCTAAATCTCTTAATACTATTTGATTAAATATCTCATAAGCAGCTTCTTTGTTTATATCAAAAATAGCGTCTTCGGCTTCGTTATCGTAATTATAGTTTCCGGAATTAACATCTATAGCAAACAACGCTTCAGTTTTTTCTATTATTATGTATCCACCGTTTTTTAAAACTATAGTATTAGACTCAAGGCTTTTTATATCTTTCTCTATTCTGAGATATTTAAAGATAGGTATTTTATTATCATAAAGCTTGATTTTCTTAGAACATTTATTATTAATGTTATGCATATACTCTTTTACGCTTGTGTATGTTTTTTTATCATCTATGATTATCTCACTTGTTAGAGTATCACAATACTCTCTTATAACCTTAATAGGTAATTGAGGTTCTTCATAAATCAAACTTGGAGCATCCTTGACTTTTGCCGTATTTGTTATATTTTCATTCACTTTTTTTAAATAATCAATCTCTTTTTTTAAATCATCAAAGGATGCAAATTGAGACGCTGTCCTTGCTATAAACCCTGTATGTTTATCGCTAAATTGTTTCAGAAATTTTTTAAGCTTTTCGGCTTTTTCCAAATCCGTTATATGTTTGGATATGCCTACAAATTCATTATCCCTTAAAAGAACAAGAAAATTACCCGGTATTGTAACGTTGGTTGTAACCTTAGGACCCTTTGTTGATACTATAGGCTTAAAAACTTGCACCAAAACAATATCACCTGGGTTCAAATCTTTATTTGATATAGACAAGCTATGCAAACACTGTTTTCCTATACACAAAAAAGCATTTTTATCTATACCTATATCTATAAATGCTGCATTTAAACTATTTGATATATTTTTGACTATACCTTTATACACATTTCCAACAATAGGCAAATCGCTCTTTCTTCTTAAAAGAAAAACGCTCAGCCTATCATTTTCTATCTTTGCTGCTTTTATTACAAAAGGATCTGAAGATATAACAAGTCGTGTCATAAAGCCTCTTTTAAGCCTCTTTTTCTTAATTTTATTTGTCGGCTTAATATATCAAAAGGATATGTAAAAATCAAAAAAACTGCTACTTTATTTTTAATTTTTCACCTATTACAGTAAAAGATACAACGCTTAAAAAAATAACAATGCCAGGGAAAAAGCTCATCCACCATGCTATATCTATAACATCCTTGCCCTCTGATAAAATGCTTCCCCAACTTGCCGTTGGCGGCTGAACACCAAGCCCTAAAAAACTCAAACCCGATTCGGTCAGTATCGCACTTCCTATGCCCAATGTTGCATATACAACAACAGGCGATATGGCATTTGGTATTATATGTTTTACTATAATATACAAATCACTCTTTCCCAGTAGTTTTGATGCATGTATATAATTCTCTTGTCTTATTTTTAAAACCTCAGCCCTAACCATCCTTGCAACGCCCATCCATCCCGTCAAACCTATAACTATCATAACATTCATAATGCTAGGTCCCACAATCACAACAACTGCAAGTATAAGAAAAAATACAGGAAACGTAAGCATAATATCCGTAAACCTCATCAAAACACTATCCACCCAACCTGAAAAATAGCCACTAATAGCACCGACAAAAACACCAACAATCGTTGAGATTCCCACGGCTATCAAGGAAACCTCCATAGATATCCTACCTGCATAAAGCATCCTTGAAAATATATCCCTTCCAATTCTATCCGTACCGAAAAGGTGGTGCAAATCTGGTGGCTGAAGAATGGCATTCGGGTCTATGTCATAAGGATTATATGGAGCAACATAGGAAGCAAAAATAGCACTAATAACTATAATAGATATAAATACAATAGAAAACCAAAACAATAAGTCCCTTTTCACGTAAAGTAAATTATCAAAAATTGGCTTGAAGTTCAATTGCTATTGATATATTCTTGAATTAGGATTATCTGCTAAACGTTTTTTGCAATTGGACTGCTATTTGCTATACAAATTTTCGGATTGTAATTGAAAAAATTTTAAAGTTTTCTGGAGGTTTTTTATGAAATTTAAAAATTGGACACTTATGATTTTGAGTGTAGCAATACTTGCATTATTAGGATTTGGCTTATCATCATGTGGTGGTGGTGGAAGTGGTGGTACAACAAAATATTATACAGGCTCTACATCCCTTGGTTCTTCAGCTTCATTTTCTGTAGATGAAGCAGCAGGTGTTATAAACTACAATATAGCAGGTGTAGACGGTAAAATTAATGGCGTAGGTAAATCATCTTGTTTAAACAGTCTATATTACTATACAGACAATAATAGCAGTGAGCCTACGTATGCTTATTTCTCAAATGTTGTAGGCACTATGAAGACAAATAATAAGATACTTGTAGGATTTACAAATGCTTATCAGCCAATACCAGAAGGAGAATATACATATATTGATAAAGATGGCGATTTTCATACGCTTTCTGTAACATATACAACCGATGATGAAGGTTACACAATTACCACAACAAGACTCGACGGTACTCAAGTTCAAGATGATTTAGTAAAATACAGCAATGGTATGGTTATTGTAGAAAAAACAGGCATGGGCATGGGTGTAAGAGATGGAAATGGCATTGATAGTATAGAGTCATTAAATGGAAAAACCTTTGATTTCTTTATATCTTCAAATATGCTTTCATCTTTCGGAAAGATAAATATAACAGACACAGATGAAACAGAAGCTACAGGCAGCTGCAAAAAAACATCATCATGTTCAACAACAGGAGCAATGTCTAACTGCATTAACAATGATGCATCCATAACACCCATAGATGGACGTCCTGGATGGTTTAAAATGAAAATAGATTCTTCAAGCTATACAGTATTTATATCTCGCTCAGGATACTTTATGGGCGTAGGAAGCTTTGGTAGCGTAATAGTTGGTAAAGTGTACTGACTAAAAAATGAGCAAAAAGACTGTCTACCTTATCGACGGTAGTTCTTTTCTCTATCGTTTCTTTTTTGCAATCAAGGGACTGTCTAAAAACGGCTTTCCAACAGGGGCTATCTTTGGATTTGCAAGAATGTTGCTTGAACTCGACAAGGATAGCCCCGACTATATAGCTGTTTTATTTGACACAAAAGCAAAAACCTTCAGGGAAGACATATTAGAAAGCTATAAACAAAATAGACCCAAGATGCCCGATGAGCTTTCAGCTCAAATAGAGCCGATTAAAGAATTAATAAGCTATTTCGGTATAACAATAATAGAAAAAGACGGATACGAAGCAGACGATTTGATAGCAACGTTTTCAGAAAAATTCAAAAAAGACCACAAAATAGTCATAGTAGCAAATGATAAAGACCTAATGCAGCTTGTAGAAAACGACAAAGTATTATTGTACGACCCTGTCAAAAAGATTTTTTACAAAGACAACGACGTTTACGACAAATTAGGCGTATATCCATATCAGGTTGCCGACTACCTTGCGCTTGTAGGTGATAGCATTGATAATATTCCAGGCGTTAAGTCGATAGGAAAAAAAACAGCATCTTCTCTATTAAAGGAATATAAAACATGTGAAGAAATATTAAACAACCTTGACAAGATAAAACCAAAATTAAAAGAAGCTATAGAAAACGACGGAAACCTTCTTACATATAAACAATTAACAAAATTAGACAAAAACGTACCCATAGACATAAAACTATCTGACATAAAAAGACAAGAAAAACAGCAAGACAAAATAGTCGATATGTTTGTGAAATTTGGCTTTAAATCGCTTTTGAAAGAAATAAAAAGAGAAACTCAAACAAGCCAACAAAGCATAGAAGCAGACACGCCAATTATATTTATTGAAAATGGCAATACATATATTAAAGAAAAAAAACAAACCAGAGAAATAAAGCCTTCTAAATTAAATAAAAATGTTGTTGTATATGATTTAAAAGCTCTTATGCAAAAGGGCTTTTCGTTTAACCATCTACCGTTTGATATAAAATTAGGCTGCTACCTTATCAATTCAGATTCAGAAGGTAATATAGAAACATGTTTTGATAATATAGATGATATGCTATCTTATCAAATAACAAAAACAAAACTATTGTCCGATAAACTAACCATTGCTTACCCGCACATAAAACGTATCTTAGAAGAGCAATCCATGGACAACCTATTATGGAACATAGAAATACCGCTATCCACAGTACTCTACAAAATGGAAAAAATTGGTTTAAAGATAGATGTGGATTATCTTATAAAATTTAAAAATGAACTCTTAAACAAGCAGGAAACAATAAAACAATCCATATACTCATTGGCAGATGAAGAGTTTAATATCAATTCAACAAAGGAATTGCAAAGGATATTATTTGATAAACTCAAAATAAAACCATTGCGCAAAACAAAAACCGGATACTCAACAGACTATGACACACTAACGGAATTATCAAAAAAATATGACATAGCCGCATTAATTATAAAATATAGAGAAATAGCAAAGGTCATATCTACATATATTATTCCATTTATGGAAAAGGTTGATAAAGACAATAGACTTCATACGACATTCAACCAAACCCTAACATCAACAGGCAGATTATCTTCATCAAACCCAAATCTACAAAACCTTCCCGCTGGCGACGATGAGATACACTACGGAATAAGAAAATCGGTTATAGCGAAAAACGGATATAAATTGATATGTTCAGACTATTCTCAAATAGAACTTCGCGTTCTTGCTCATCTATGCAAAGACGAAACATTAATAAATACATTCAATAAAAATGAAGACATACACACACAAACAGCCGTAAAACTATTTGGAGTACACCCTTCTATGGTAGACCATAACCTAAGAAGAATGGCAAAAACCATTAATTTTGGTATACTATACGGTATGGGCTATGTATCATTGGCAAAAACATTAAACATTTCAAGAGCTAAAGCAAAAGACATAATAGAGAAATATTTTGAAAGATTTGAAAGCGTAAAGTTATTTATAGACAAAACAATAGAAAACGCCACAAAAAACGGATACATTGAAACGTACTTCAAGCGCAGACGCTATTTCTACAACATAAACTCACCAAACCAAAGACTTGCAAGTTTTGAAAAAAGAGCGGCAGTAAACGCCGTTATCCAAGGAACAGCAGCCGACATTATAAAAATGGCAATGGTTGAATTAGATAAAAAATTAAACGATATAGATGCAAATATAGTTTTGCAAATTCACGATGAACTATTAATAGAAACGAATCAATCCATAATAGAAAGCGTGACCGAAACAGTAAAGAATACAATGGAAAATATCGTAAAATTTGATATACCTTTATCCGTCAATATAAACTTTGCCGATAACTGGCTGGAGGCGAAATGAACAATAAAGAACTATTTTTAAACACAATAAAAGGAAAGGTTTACGATAAAAAACCTATCTGGTTTATGAGGCAAGCCGGCAGGTTTTTAAAAAGCTATCGTACGCTAAGAGAACAATATGACTTTTTAACAATGTGCACAACTCCCGAACTTGCAGCAAAAGTAACAATACTTCCAAAAAACGAGCTTGACGTTGATGCTATGATACTATTTTCCGATATACTCATTCCTCTTATAGCTTTAAACGCAAAAATATCTTATAAAAATGGCGTATCGCCGTCTGTTGAAAACCTTAATCCTGAAGATATTACAACCATAACACCCGATATAAATAAGTTAAATTTTATTTCAAACTCTATAAAATTAATAAAAAACGAAATAAAAGATACAGCTTTAATAGGATTTGCGGCTGCTCCGTTTACGCTTGGATGCTACCTTTTTGGCTCAGGTGGTGATTTTTTTAAGATTCGCTCATTCATATACGATAAACCAAAAGAATTCTTAAAAATAATGGACAGCTTAAGTCAGCTTACGATAAAGTATTTAAATATGCAAATAGAAGCAGGTGTTGATGCAATTCAATTATTTGATAGCTGGGCAGGCATAGTGCCTTATGATATATATGAGACATTTATTTTTCCGTTTAATCAAGAAATAGCAAAAAGCATAACAACGCCATCTATCTACTACATAAAAAATTCAGCCCATATAAACGATATCATTATTAAGCTCGATTTTGATTGTCTCAGTGTTGACTGGCGTCAAGATTTGGTAGATTTGCATAAAAAAAGCTCAAAATGTGTTCAAGGCAATATAGACAATACGCTCCTTCTTGCAAACAGGAATGTATTAAAAGATAAAACTGAAGCACTCCTTAGAAAAACAAAAAATATACCGCACATATTTAATTTGGGCCACGGAATCTTGCCGCAAACCGATGAAGATACGGCAAAATACCTTGTTGATTTGGTGCATTCGTTTAATTAGAAAAAAAGAAAATTTTACCT
>JAMOQJ010000043.1 GCA_027064065.1 Desulfurellales bacterium | reverse complement strand
AGCGCATACAGACTCATAATAAGGGCGGCAAACAGCTTTGAGATGGCTAAACTTGCATCGTCAAATATCGAAAACGGAACTTTAATACTAAAGGATTCAAAAAAATACTACGAAAAAGCTAATAAATTCTATGAAAACAAAAAATATGTGGAGGCGGCCCACTATGCTGCCGCTTCCATGTGTTTAAGTAGCGCCATAACCCACATCTATCAGGCAAACACAGCAATAAAACTTCCAAACTCAAAATAATTATCTAATACATCCACCTTCGGATAATTTCCATCTATCGCATTGACCTGGTGAGCATACATGATCCAAATAATCAAGCTCTAAACATTCGCTTCCATCATTAAACACACAAACGGCATATTCGTATGTAGTAGATGAACTTCTATCGGTAACGGTTTTTATCAAACCACCATTCTGCTCACAATAGGTTTTTTCTCTATGGCACTTTCCGTCATAAAAGTCCCACGCGTCGCAGTAATTATTATCGTCAAACATACATCTGTCTGTATCCAAATCGTACTTATAACCCAACCTAATACAATACCCTGCAGCAGGGTTGGCCAGACTGGAATCGGTTGTATAGCCGTTATGAGACAAACTATCATCACCGCCTCCGCACCCGTAAATAAACAAAACCAAAATAAAAACAGACGCAAAAACAATCTTTTTCATACTTGCCTCCTTTTTTTTGCAATAATACTAAAAAACCTATTTTCTTGCAAATCCTAAAAGGTTAATGATATTATTAACCCAAATGAAGCTAAAATTTTTAGGCACATCAAATGGTGCAGGAATACCTGTTCATAACTGTAGTTGCTCTACTTGTGAATACTATAGAAAAAATAAGCAAAGCAACCTCTCAACCTGTTCATACATAGAGCTTGATAATAAAAGCGTAATTTTAATTGACGCAGGAGTAGAAAATATAGCCAACATATTCGATAAACGCTACATAAAAGCCATATTTCTTACACACTTCCACTCCGACCACGCACTCGGGCTTTTACGCTTAAGATACAGCTACCAAAAAATCCTATGCTTTCATCCAAAAGACGAAGAAGGGTTCGCCAACCTGTTTAAACATAAAATGTCAATCAGGTATATAGAAAATAAAGAGTTTAAACCTATTTACGCTGATGAGATTATTTTTATACCGATACCGCTATCGCATTCAAAAAACACAACAGGATACCTGATAAAAACAAAAAATTCTACAATTGCCTATCTAACAGATTGCTACGCAATACCCAATCTAAGTTTAAATTTCCTAAAAGCCATCAACATAGATTATGTATTCATAGATGCAACATACAGTCCACTGTCAATCGGAAATAATCATTTAAATTACGAAGAAGCAACCCTATTGATAGATGAAATAAAACCAAAATCTAACGGTTTCTTGATGCACGCATCACATAAAACATTGAGCTATATTGCCGACAATAAAATAGAGTTGAAGTATAAATATATTAACAAAGGATTTGAACTGACAATCTAAAATTAGATTGTACAAGCTCCCAAATATTAACATCATCTTTCAAATTCATCTCAATCAAATTAAACAGCTTCTTTTTAAGATTCGTATTGCTTATTTCAATCATATTTTCAACCCATTCTTGCAATTCTTTCTTAATTTATAAGTAATATATTCGCTATGGATAAATTTTAAAACCGCCTCGCAAATAAATACGAGGCGGAAAAAAGGCAGGCATCAAGCAATAGTTATCATCTTTTTAACATAACAGCAATATCTTCAAGCAAAGACTGCAAATCCTCTTTGCGCTCTACTTCATCTTCCAAAATTTGCAAAGCCATATTATATGCAACAATAGATTCTTTCATCTTTTTTTGGCTATAACCCTTGTGCCCAGCCAATACTGATAATAAGCAAGCCACTCATCGGCAAACGCCCTATTCAACAGTTTAATAACTTTATCAACATCCATATTTACTATCTCGATTCCTTTAGTACCCATTTCAACACCCTTAAATAATAACCACTACTATTTAGGATTATACATTGTTACAATGTTCTGTCAAACAATTTATTTATAAAACATAACTTGACCAATAATAATTATTATTATATTATTCAGATATGAAGGAAAAAAAATTTACAATAGATTTAACAAAAAAACTTAAAGAAGCTTTTAAAGAGCGTAATTTAAAGATAACACCGCAAAGAATAGCCATATATGAAGAGATAGTAAACTCAAAAGAACACCCATCTACTGTGCATATATTCGAAAAAATAAGACGCTCTTTTCCAAATATATCTTTTGACACCATAAACAGAACGCTTACAACCTTTGCAGAAATCGGACTAATCAAAACGGTAGAAGGAAGCGGAGATTCAAAAAGATACGACCCAAACATCGAACAACATCATCATTTCATATGTGTAAAATGCGGAAGAATAATAGATTTTGATAGCAAAGAGTTGGATAATTTGCAACTACCTACAGAATTGCACAACAAATTCAGAATTCTACGCCATAAGGTTGTCGTAGAAGGCATTTGCGACAAATGCTCAAAAGAATTAATAAAAACTTAAAGTAAAATTAATTAACCATAATAAAAGATTAAAATAAAAGCTTGTAAATTTTATAAAATTATTATTACAAAGTTACTGAAATATTTGACAATAGATTATGTGTAGAGTATCTTTTTTAAGTGTATTTATATTTAACAGTAGGGGGTGAGTCTTGAATAGCAAAGATTTGCAAAGCCACTATCTTTCCATGATGAAAGATGTAGATGAAAGGCTAAATAATTTATACAGCAAAGAAAAAGAACAAGAGTTTGAAGAAAAACTAAAAGAAAATGGTTTATCAAGAAGAGATTTTCTGAAATGGACATCATTTATAACGGCTGCCCTAATGCTTCCACCCACATTTGAGTCAAGGATAGCAAAAGCAGCAGCAATTAAAGAAAGAGTGCCAATAATCTGGTTACATATGGCTGAATGCACAGGATGCACCGAAAGCTTTTTAAGAACTCAAGAACCCGATATAGCATCTTTAATATTCGACCAGGTCTCCCTAACCTATCACGATACACTTATGATGGCATCAGGAGAAAAGGTTGAAGAACATTTGGAAAATGCAATCGAAAAATATAAAGGAAAATATATATGTGTTGTAGAAGGCGGTATACCAACAAAAGACGGCGGAATATATCTAACCATAGGCTCAAAGGGCGAAACTGGACTATCCAGGGCTAAAAGAATTACAAAAGACGCAAAAGTAACCCTGGCATTTGGAACATGTGCGGCATTTGGCGGCGTTCAAGCAGCCCACCCTAATCCAACGGGAGCAAAAGGCGTAAGAGATGCACTCGGCATAGAAATAGTAAACGTTTCGGGTTGCCCGCCAAGCAGTATAAATATGGTTGGAACACTTCTTCATATACTCTTATTTGATAAAATACCACCCCTTGATATGCTTTATAGACCGCTTTGGGCATACGGTTCAAGAATTCACGATTATTGCGAAAGAAGAGCACACTTTGACGCCGGCGAATTTGTCGAAGAGTGGGGAGACGAAGGAGCAAAAAAAGGTTGGTGTCTATACAAAATGGGATGCAAAGGACCTTTAACATACAACAACTGTCCAAGATACAGATTTAATCAGGGCACAAACTGGCCTGTTGGAGCAGGGCATGGCTGTATCGGTTGTTCGGAACCTAACTTCTGGGATACTATGTCGCCGTTTGAAGAGCCAAATGACAAAGCGGGCATTAGAATACCTGAAAGCGGGGGTGTTGAATTTACAAGCGATAAAATAGGTACGTTCTTAGCCGGAGCAACGGCAGGCGCTATAGGAATACACGCTGCAGGTAGCATATTAAGAGCAAAAGCGGAAAAATCAAACGATAAGGAGAACGAATAATGGCTGACAAAAAACATGTCGTTGTAGACCCTATAACAAGAATTGAAGGTCATTTAAGAATAGAAGTAGATGTAAAAAATGGCAAAATAGAAAACTCATGGAGCACAGGAACGCTATGGAGAGGCATAGAGCCTATACTCAAAGACAGGGACATTAGAGACGCTGGTCTTTTGGTTCAAAGAATATGCGGCGTATGCACATGGGCACACTATGAAGCAAACACAATGAGTGCAGAAATCGCATTAGGCATAAGACCGCCTACAAACGCCCGTTTAATAAGAAATATGATTAACGCAACACAGTTTATGCACGACCACGTAGTTCATTTCTATGCTTTACACTCTTTAGATTGGGCAGATGTAGCAGGCGCATTAAAAGCCGACCCGAAAAAAGCAAACGAATTGGCTCACCAGTTTTCAAAAACACCATACAACGCTTCGGTTGAACACTATACGGCAGTCATAGAAAAACTAAAAAAATTCGTCGCAAGCGGACAGTTAGGTCCCTTTTCCGGCGCTTATATGGGAAACGAACTCTACAAGCTGCCACCTGAAGGCAGTTTAATCGTTATATCACACTACTTGGACGCACTCTATGTACAGGTTACGCTTGCACAGATGATGGCAATATACGGTGCAAAAAACCCGCACCCACAAAGTCTCGTAGTGGGCGGCATTACAAGCGTTATGGATATGCTTGATGCAAGAAGGGTCGGACAATACGCATCAAAATTGGAAGAAGTAGGAAACTTCGTCCAACACGCATACCTTGCAGATATTGACTTAATCGCACATTTCTATAAAGACGAATTCAAAGAAGGCTGGGGCTGCGGTTCATACAATTTTTTAAGTTACGGCGGATTTCCAGAAACAAACGACTGGGAAGCCGAATACAGATACCTGCCGCAAGGTATAATATTTAACAGAGATGTATCAAAAGTAGAAAAGGTCGATGAAAAATTCATAACTGAAAGCGTAGCCCATTCATGGTATAAGGGTCCAAAAGAAGGCGTATATCCGGGCAAAGAAGAAACGATTCCCGAATATACGGGATTTAAAGACGACGGAACAGTTGACGGCGAAGGTAAATATAGTTGGGTAAAAGCGCCAAGATATAAAGGCAACATGATGGAAGTCGGTCCGTTATCAAGAATGCTAGTCGGGTATGCATCAAACCACAACAACATAAGAGAGATAATCGACAATTTCCTTAAGAAACATAATGCCAACATAAACCAGATGTTCTCAACTGTCGGCAGAACGGCTGCAAGAGCACTTGAAACCGCATACATTTGGTATGGCGCTCACAAATGGATGAACGATTTGATTACAAATATCAAACAGGGTGATGAAAGAACATGGACACGCTTTGAATATCCCGAAAAAGAGACAAACACGTCGGTTGCTCTCTATGAAGCACCAAGAGGCTCTCTTGCTCACTTTGTTAGAATAAAAGGAAAAAAGGTTACGCACTATCAGGTTATCGTTCCATCAACATGGAACGCTTCACCAAGGGACGAAAAGGGTCAAAGGGGTGCATACGAAGAAAGCTTAATCAATCTACCCGTTCCAAACACGGAAGAGCCGCTTGAGATATTGAGAACGATACACTCGTTCGACCCGTGTATGGCATGCGCCGTTCACCTGATGGATGTCGATAACAATAAACTTAAAAAATTTAAATTAGAGGCTTAAAATGGCTGTATATGAAAAAAAATACGAATGGACCGTGGGAATTAGGGTTCTGCATTGGCTCACATTCATTGCCATAGTCGTCTTGATATTTACAGGCTTTTACATCGCCGACCCGTTTTGGTTTACACATACACCAGGCACAAGAGAAGCTTACGACACATTTTCCATGGCAAACGTGAGATTCATACACTTCATAAGCGCCTATGTATTTATCTTTGCCATTATTTTGAGATTGTATTACGCCTTTTTCTCTCGCTTCGATGCAGACTGGAAAGAGTTTATGTTTAGATGGCTAAATGTAAAAGAATGGATTGCCACATTAAAAAATTATCTAACCTTCAAACCATACGGCGTTGAAGGATTGGGCAGTAAATACAATCCCGTTCAGTCTTTAGCCTATTTTGCCTTTATCCTGATTTCCATCTTTCAGATATTAACAGGCATCATACTATATACAATGAACGATAACTCAATAAGAAGCGTATCGGGCGTTCAAAAAATACTATACCCTATCACACAGATAATGGGCGGATATCCGGCTATCAGAATAACACATCATCTGCTTACGTGGTTTTTTATCATATTCATATTGGCTCACGTTTATATGGTTATCGCACACGATATAGGCGAAAAGAACGGTTCGTTGTCTTCGATGTTTACGGGATATAAATACGAAAAGAAATGAGCAAAAATTCTATAGCTATTGTCGGATTGGGTAACCTTTTACTCGGAGACGAAGGGTTTGGGGTTCACCTAATCCGACATCTCAAAGAACATTTTTCCTTTGAAAACGTAGATATAATAGACGGCGGAACGATAGGTTTTCAACTCATTGAATACTTTTTAGAATACGACAAGTTAATAATCGTAGATGCCATAAAAACCGACGACGAAGCAGGAAGTATATACAAATTTTCACTTGAAGAGCTACCGCCCAACATTAC
>JAMOQJ010000042.1 GCA_027064065.1 Desulfurellales bacterium | reverse complement strand
GGATAAAACCTCAAAGTTATCTTGAAACCCAATATCACTCTTTAACAAAACAGCTATATTTAACTCGAAAAACTTTAGATTAAAACCCACATCTAATCCTTATTGTATTATGTCTATGACTATAAACTTTATTTCTTTGTGGTCAAGAAAAAAATATTATGGAAAATTATGGACATAAAAAATACTCACCACCCACAAACTAAAAAGAAAAACATCTTCCATTTTTAAGATAAAATACTCTTGACATATTCCAATATTGGAATATAGTAATAATCAAATAATTTGAGGAGGTTTGAGTTATGATTAATCCAAAAGATTATCTTGAAATGGGTATTAAATTTCACGGACACAAATGTCCTGCACAGCCTATGGGTTTACGTGCAGGAGCTTTGGCTATGAATACACTTGGTGTTGAGCGCTCCAAGTCATCCGAAGTTATCTGTCTTATAGAGATAGGTTTTGACCACTGCGCAACATGTTTTGCAGACGGTGTTCAGGTTATAACAGGTTGCACATTTGGAAAAGGCAACATATACAGACTAAATTACGGCAAATTTGGTGTAACGCTTATTGACAAAAAAAACAAAAAAGCTATAAGAGTCGTGCCGAAAGCCGAAGCCATGGAAAGAAACAAAAAATCACCGTTTTTTACCGAATACAGAATGAAGGGTATACCTGCTGAAGGCGTTCCTTCAGAGATAGTCGACCCGTTAATAGAGTCTGTTATGAACGCTAAAGATGAAGATTTATTTAATATAAGCAATGTATTTGATTATGAATTTAAAGACGCTCCACATCCGTTTAGGACTGTAAGATGCTCGGTATGCGGAGAATTTATGCTTGAGCATTATGCCCATATTGTTGACGGGAAACCCGTATGTGAATATTGCCACAACAAAATGATGGGCTATGATACAATAGAAACCGTTCAACCTGTTACGGCAAGAAAAATAACAACAGTTCCACTAAAAAAATAGAGGTACAAAATGAGTCTCTACCTTTTAGGTATAACCTTTGTGATTATATGGGCTGCATCTTTTTTGTTCGCTATGCTTGGCCTTGGCGGAGGGATGGTCTATGTGCCCGTTATGAAGTGGCTTGGGTTTGATTTTAAAAGCGTCGCCATACCTTTAGGATTGCTCTTAAACGGACTAAACACCGGACTTGCCATGATACTATTCCACAAAGCCAAACTAATAGACTACAAGGGTGCTTTGCCGTTTGCCTTGTCAGCTATAATATTTGCACCCATAGGAGCATACGTCGTTCAGTATATACCAACAAGAATCGTTCTTATAATGTTTATCATAGCCGTCTTGACAGCTGCCGTTAAGGTGTTTATATCATCAAAAGCTCCCGATGCCGACAATTTGATAGAATTCAAAAAGAGACTTATCTATGGTGGGATTTCTGGGGCTTTAATAGGTTTTGTCGGTGGAATGCTCGGTATAGGCGGTGGATTTTTAGCAGCACCCATACTGATGAGTATGGGATATTCAGCCAAAAGGGCAGCCGCAACAACAGCTTATGTCGTAACCTTCTCATCAGCAAGCGGTTTTTTGGGACATGTAGCTGAAGGACACTTTGACCCTGTTTTGACAGCCGTCTTGGTTGTTGCTGTTTTGGCAGGCTCTCAGCTTGGCGCACGCTTTACCGTAAAAAAAGCAAACCCGAAACTAATAAAGAGAATATACGTTGTTATATTGCTGATTATAGCCATTAAATTGACATTAGGTTTATTTGGTATTAAACTATAGTCTTATGAAAGATTTAACAATTTTTGAATTCAAATCGCAGATTGTAAAGGCGCTTGCCAATCCGCTTCGCCTTGCAATCTGCGAATATCTGCTTGAGATTGATAAACCCAAATGCGTAAACCATATCGCTAAACATTTTGACCAAAATCAGTCCACTATTTCAAAACATCTATCAACCCTTCAAAGGGAAGGCGTAGTAGAGATAGAAAAAGAAGCAAACTATGCAAGATACTATATACAAAACAAGTATGCCGTTAAGTGTTTTATTGATGCCGTTAACGGACTTCTAAAGTGCAAAACTCAAAAACATTCCGAAATTTTAAATTCCATCAAAAACTAAACCTTTCTTTGACATTTCATTTAAAATGTATAATATTTTTCATCAAAAAGGAGGCAAAAAAATGGAAAGTGCGCTGCTTGTTGTTGATATGCTAAATGATTTTACGCTTGATGATGCTCCTTTAAAAGTGGAAGAGAACAAAAAAATAATACCCAATATCAAAAAACTTATAGAAAATGAAAGAGGTAAAAGCCATATTATTTATGTCTGCGATGCCCACTCAGAGAACGATGTAGAATTTGAAATATGGCCCAAGCATTGCGTCAAGAAAACAAAGGGCGCTGATATTGTCGATGAGTTAAAGCCCAAAGATTCCGATTTTGTTGTAGAAAAAACCACATACGACGGATTTTACAATACCGTTTTGGATGAATTATTAAAGAATTTGGGCGTTACAAGATTGATTATTACAGGTTGTGTTTCTAATATATGCATACTCCATACGGCATCAAGCGCAGTTTTAAGAAGATATGATGTTGAAATTCCCATAAACTGCATCTCTTCTTTGGATGATGCATCCAAAGAGTGTGCATTGAATCATTTTAGGAATGTGTTAAATGTTAAACTTACTTAATACGGGAGAATGTTTATATGTATATAGCTTCAGCAGATGATATAAAACAGGGTAAAGTTACCGATGTTTATTTTGAAAGAGCATTGC
>JAMOQJ010000041.1 GCA_027064065.1 Desulfurellales bacterium | reverse complement strand
AGCAAGATTAGTAAAATTTGATAGAGCAACTACTGGAAGATCTGCAGAAGAGATTGAAAGCGCAATAAAACAGATTATAGATAAAGCTATTGTTTCTGATGGTGTAATAGATGTATTTGATGCAGCTGGAATAAAGAAGCCTGATATTTCCATATTATCTGATGAGTTTCTTGAAGAAATTAAGGTAATGAAGCATAAAAATATTGCAATTGAGACGCTTAAAAAACTCATAAATGACGAGATAAAGGGAAGATTGAAGAGAAATTTTGTAAAAAGTAAATCGTTGATGGAGTCGCTAAATGAATTGATTAGAAAATACAACAATAAAATATTAACTGCGGCAGAAGTTATAGAAGAGCTTATAGCTCTTGCAAAAGAGATAAAAGAGATGGATAAAGAGCCTGAAGAAATGGGTCTTTCTGAATATGAATATGCTTTTTATACAGCCGTGGCAGATAATGAAAGCGCGAAAGAGCTGATGGGAAAAGAAAAATTAAAAGAGCTTGCAATTGTGCTATTTGATAGGGTAAGAAAAAACACATCAATTGATTGGACAATCAGAGAAAGTGCAAGAGCAAAACTTAGAGTGATTGTAAAAAGAACACTTCGTCAATACGGCTATCCACCCGATATGCGGGCAATGGCAACAGAAACTGTCCTAAAACAGGCAGAGCTGATAGCTGATGAGGTTATAAATAGGTAACTCATAAAATCGTTTATTGAAAAGAATATTTGGTTATGATACCATACCGCCAGCAAAAAAGAAGAAAAGAGGGGTAAAATGGAAAAACAGGAGTATCTTAACTTTATAGAAGAAATAATAGAAAAAGACATAGAAGAAAATACCTACGACGGGCGCGTTCATACACGATTTCCGCCTGAGCCTAACGGATATCTGCATATAGGCCATGCAAAATCGATTTGCCTAAATTTCGGCATAGCAGAAACTTATAAGGGCAAATGTAACTTGAGATTTGACGATACCAACCCACTAAAAGAAGATAAAAAGTTTGTTGATTCAATTGTAGAAGATGTTAGATGGCTTGGTTTTGACTGGGAAGATAGGCTGTTTTATGCATCGTCCTATTTTGAAAAGATGTATGAATACGCCGTTCAACTGATAAAAAAAGGCAAGGCTTACGTTTGCGATTTAACGCCCGACGAAATAAGACAGTATAGAGGAACATTAACCAAGCCAGGTAAAGATAGCCCTTATAGAAATCGCACGGTTGAAGAAAATTTAGATTTGTTTGAGCAAATGAAAAACGGTGAGTTCCCAAACGGCTCAAAAACCTTGCGCGCAAAGATAGATATGTCTCACCCAAATCTCAATATGCGCGACCCTGTTATGTATAGAATATTAAACGCTACCCATCACAAAACAGGCGATAAATGGCATATCTATCCGACATACGACTGGGCTCACTGTCTTGAAGATTCAATAGAAGGCATAACCCATTCGCTTTGCACAATGGAATTTGCCGACCATAGAATCCTTTATGAGTGGTTTTTAAAGGAGCTTAATATATATCAACCCAAACAGATAGAGTTTGCAAGACTGAATCTTACGTATACCGTTTTAAGCAAAAGAAAATTAACCCAATTGGTGGAAGGCGGCTATGTTTCTGGTTGGGACGATCCGAGAATGCCTACAATTGCAGGATTGAGAAGGCGCGGCTATACGCCTTACGCCATTAGGGATTTTATAGAAAGGACCGGCATAACAAGAAGCGACTCCATAGTTGACTACGCCATGCTTGAACACTGCATTAGAGATGATTTAAATAAAAACGCAAAAAGGGTTATGGCGGTTTTAGACCCGATAAAGGTAGTTATAACAAATTATCCCGAAGACAAGGTCGAAGAGTTGGACGCCGAAAACAACCCAGAAAAGCCCGAAGATGGTTTTAGAAAAGTGCCGTTTTGCAGAGAAATTTATATAGAGCGTGAAGATTTCAGGGAAGAAGCGCCAAAAAAATTCTTTAGATTGGTGCCTGGAAGAGAGGTAAGACTAAAACACGCATACTACATAACCTGCAATGAAGTTATAAAAGACAAAGACGGAAATATTGTAGAGATTAGGTGCACCTACGACCCTAAATCAAAAGGCGGCTGGACAGATGATGGAAGAAAGGTGAAAGGCACGCTTCATTGGGTTTCTGCAAGACATTGCATAGATGCCGAAGTAAGACTTTATTCTCACTTGTTTACAAAGGAAAACCCTGATGAAGATGGAGACTTTTTAGAAAACCTAAACCCTGAATCGTTAGTCGTTTTGAAAAACTGCAAGCTTGAACCGTCATTAAAAGACGCTAAAGTCGGTGAAAATTATCAATTTTTAAGAAAAGGATATTTCTGCTTGGATAGGGATTCGACAAAAGAGCGTTTAATATTCAACAGAACAGTTACGCTAAAGGATACCTGGTCAAAAATAGAAAAGAAGGGTTGATAATTATCTAAACAACAACCTTAAAATATCTATATTTTTACTCTTGAAAACAAGAAGGTATTGTCTGTATGAGTCAATTTTAGTGGCTTTTTTTATACCAAATCTGCTGATAAATTGAGGTTGTTTTAGATTTTTCAAATCATACGTTTCGATATCGCCGTTTTTGAGCGTTAAAAAGATGTAGTGATTCCACAGATAAAAATTCCTTATTCTTGATTTTATAGAACCTATAGGTTTTAGATTTTTAGGATTTTTTGTCGATAAGATTAATAAACATCTGTCTTTATCAATAAGATATACATTGCTTTT
>JAMOQJ010000040.1 GCA_027064065.1 Desulfurellales bacterium | reverse complement strand
AAGAATCGTAGGATGCAATCATATTATCTGCATAATTTAAGATATCCCTATTAACCAAACTGCCGGCATAAATGACAATCTTACTTTTTTGTAGGGCTTTTAGTCCTTTAAGCGTTATAAGCTCTATGTCGCCTGGACCTGCTCCTATAAAATATACCTTAGACATATTGTTTCCTTTTTAAAATCAATAAACATAAATTATTTTTTGATGGTATGCTATCAATATCGGATAGTAAAAAGAAATGTTCATCTTGAAAAGAGAGATTGCATCCCACAAATATATCAAATTCTTTTATTAAAGCAGGTTTTGCATTTAATAAATCCTTGGCAGAATATTCACCAAGCAGAATGACGATTTTATCGTTTGATTGAAAATCAATATTGTCTAACGATTGTTTTTTGGAATGTAGAGAGTAAAATACCGCATCTTCATAGCCTTCAGGTATTTTTGCAAATGCTAACTGAAAAGACGATATGCCCGGTATTGTTTCTTTTATGTATTGACCGTAACGTTTATAAATAATATTTGCTAAAGAAAAAAAGCCAGCGTCGCCTGACACTACGATGCCTATTTTTTTGTTTGTGTTGGATAGTATTATATTGTCTAATTCAGTATAAAAATCCTTTAAAACTATATAATTTTTATGCTCAAATAGCTCTTTAAAACGTTTTGAGCCCAAAAGCAAATCCATCCTGCTTGCCGTTTCATAAGCTTTATAGGTTAAATAATCCCTACTGCCTACGCCTGCCGATATTATCCAGATAAACCTACGCTTTTCCAACAATTTTTCCTTTCATATCCATTAGAATTACATCTACGTCAAACAAAAAATCTTTTTTCAATCTATCTTTTACCGATTTTGCGATAATATTCAAGGCGTTATCATCTACATACTGACAAATCTCTTCTGTAGTATTAAAATTCTTGTCGAGTTTTAACATTTTTTCAATAAATCTATTTGCTTGTGGAGAATTTTTTGAGTGTGTGTTATAAAAACCCATTGCCAGTTTTGCTATTTTCCCGGGATGTCCTGCTATTCCAAATCTGTTCACGCCTTTACTTTTGAGATACTCAAAGGCTGCATAGAAGTAATTGCTTACCTGTACGCAGGGCTTATCAGTGTATTTCGATAGATGCCTTTCTCCTATTTTGCCGGGCACAAGATAGAAAAATTCTGTTTGATTTGCTAATAAAACGTCTATTTCGCATTCTATTGTGGCGATTAGCGCTTTTAGGCTCATAGGTTCTACTATGCCTGTAGTGCCAAGTATTGATATGCCACCCACTATACCCAAGCGTTCGTTAAATGTTTTTTTTGCTATGTCCTTACCTTTGGGAACAATGATAGTAATTGTTGCAAATTCATTATTGTCCAAAACGCTTAGAACGTTTTCTTTTATCATTTGCATAGGTATAGGATTTATTGCGGCTTTTCCTATATCAACTTGAAGGCCCTTTTTTGTAACCACACCAACTCCATATCCGCCTGTAACCAAAACACCCTTTTTGCTTGTCTTTATGTTGACTTCTGCAAATATCTCTATTTTATGTGTAACATCAGGGTCATCTCCTGCATCCTTTACAACGCCCACGAGATTATCCTTTAAAAAAACAGGTATATTTAATGTTTTGAAGTTGGGTAGATTGACTGTAACTTGATTTGGAAGATGTCCATATTTTTTGTATATGGTTGCCGCTTTTGCTGCTGCGGCAGCAGCCGTACCGGTTGTAAAGCCTTTTTTCATTGTTTTGTTTTGATGTTAAATTTATTAAACGTTTTTATAATATCTTCTGTTTTTGATTTTCTTATTGAAAGTTCCATATAATATGCGTTTTCTGCCGCATCTTTGTTTATTATGTTTATGTTTTCTTTTTTAATTATTTGCATAACGTCATTTATCTTTTCAAAAGAAAAACTGATTTTCACCGTATCTGAAGCTATTTTTTCTACTATTTCGGCATGTTCTATAGCGGATATTGCTGCCTGTTTATATGCATTTATCAATCCGGGGATGCCAAGTTTTTTGCCTCCAAAATACCTAACAACAACAATTAATATATCGCTTAATTCGTAGGATTTTATTTGAGAAAGTATGGATGGTGCTGATGAATTGTGAGGCTCACCATCATCGCTCATTTTACAAAAAGACATATCGTATCCCAATCTCATGGCGTATACATGGTGTTTTGCGTCGTGATACTCTTTTTTTAGTTTTTGTCTTATTATTTTTGATTCATCTTCTGTTTCAATTGGATAGGCAAAGGCGTAAAACTCGCTTCTTTTGTCTTTAAAAACGCCTTTTGACGGTTGTTTTATGGTTTTGTAGTAGTCTTTTTTAATCGGCATAAATCTTTACGTCTATGTCAGCAGGTTTTGCAAAATATACGCAACTTAGAACTATAAAATCCACGCCTGTTTTTGCATATTCTTCTATATTATTTATGTTTATACCGCCTGCAGCCGAAATCTTTATGGGAATTGCTTTGTTTTTGGCAAACGATACGAGATGTTCAACATCGGCGCAGGAAAATTTATCCAATTGCAGTATGTCAGCTTTTGCAAGTATGATTTTCTTTGCATCATCAATAGTTTTTGCCTCTATCGTTATGTTTTTTTCCGGGGATTTTTGCTTTATTGTAGGTAGAATTTTCAAAAAATTATCTAAACCACCAAAAAATACGGTGTGTTGCGGAAATACCAATATTGTTTCTGATAAACCCAACCTGTGAGGATATCCGCCTCCTGCTATTACAGCTTTGATAGATAATTTCTTTGTTTGAGGGAACTGTTTTCTTGTTGTTACTATTTCAACGTCAGGGTTTATGTTTTTTGCTTTGTCTGTTAATTGTTTCATCCTTGTTGCAATGCCTGATGCGTATTCCAATATGTTTTGGGAAACCTTCCAAGCCATATGCAAAGATGAAGCGCTGCCTTTAGCCTTTAAAAACACATTTCCTTTTTCTAAAAATGTACCGGTAGGTAAAAAGAATTCTACACTTGCTCCCAATTTTTCCAATATTCTTTTTGCTTCTTCAGTTGATGATATAACCGTATCGTGTCGGGTTGTAAACACTATTGTTCCTTGTTTTTCACCTATATTTAACAGCTCAGATGTTAAATCGAAATATGGAACATCTTCATTTATAAGCCTAAAAAGCTCATCATCGCTAAAAAACATAAAATAAACTCCTTTATTGTATTTTGTTGTTAAGGATAACAATTTATGAAAAATATTGCAATGGTTTAGAGTTTGGAAAACTTATTGCTAAAGACAAATTAGCAAGTACGGAGGTAGTGAAAGTGAAAAAGACTATTTTTTTTGTTGTATTGTTGTTTATGTTGTTTTCATATAATGCAAGTGCAAAGACCGTAGGACTGATTAGGGAATCTGGATTTGTGATAGGGTATGGGAACGGCCATATTGGCTCTATACATAAAGTCTACAGACCGCTGCTGTTGATATACCACGTTGGCTTTGACGCACATAAATTGTTTCCTAACATTATTCCTGACTCAAAGGGTAAATTTACGTTTTATCTTGAGCCGCAATTTAATCCGCTTACTAAACCATCCAGCCAATATGAATTTGGAATAGGAGTGGGCGCCGAATATAGATTTAATATTTTACACGGTTTAGATGGATATGTGATGGGCGGAAGCGGACCGCACTACATATCATTTGACTCTAAAGGTCAAGCAAAGGGTTTTATCTTTAACGATACACTGGGCTTTGGTCTATATATCCACATATTCAAACATTCCGCCTTGAATGTTGGATTGAGATTTAGACATATATCAAATGCTGGCATAAAGAAGCCGAACCATGGAATAAATAACTATTTCGGTACAATAGGATATTCACTTTTTTTCAATTAAACGTTCATCTTCTTTTTGTAGGTATATAAAAGATACGAATTTATTAAATCCGTTTACGCTAAGCATACCGACGTATCTTTTTTCTTTTTCGTTGTTTACGACGGGTATATAGGTTGCTTCTATATGCGATATAAATTCAAATACATCCAATCCGTTTGAGTGTAGCGTTAATGCGTTTGGATTTTGTGTCATAAGCTCTTTCACCTTTGTATTTAGGTAATTATTTTGATTGTACATTAGTCGAATATCCCTAAACGACAGAACACCTATTAATTTGTCATTCTCAACCACAGGAAAATAGTTCGATGAGCTATTCATAATTTCGAACATTATATCTTTTATTGTTGAATGTTTGTTGAGTTTTGGTATGTCTGCTTCTATAAAGTTTGTTATGTTTAATTTTTTTAATTTTTTTCTGTATCGTTCATCGGCTATATCAAACCCTTTTTGCATTATTGTTCTTGTAAAGTGGATTCTTTCTTCAAATGTATGGACAAAATATAAGGTTATCACCGAAGATAATAGTATGGGTATTGCCATCTGATAATTTTGTGTAAGTTCTATGACGATTAAAGACGACCTAAAGGGTGCGCTTGAGATACCGGCTGTTACAGATGCTGTTCCAATTAAGGCAACGGAAAGTGGGTCCAAATTAAAAAAATAGGCGCTTAATCCGCCCAAGGCAAACCCTAAAAACGAACCTATAAAAATAGAAGGTGCGAATATGCCGCCAAACATACCGCTTGCAAAGGTGATTGCCAAAGCCAACACTTTGACCACCGATAGAGTAAATGAATGTTCAAAGGAGTAATGTAGGGCAAAAAGGTTGCTAACTTCTTTATAGCCTAAGGATGCTGCATCGGGAAATTCAAACATCAAAACTCCAACCAACAATCCACCGATAAGCGCTTTTATGTAAAAAGGTGCCGATATTTTTCTATATAGATATTTAACACTTTTATGTGTTGTGTTAAAAAAGACCACTATAAACGAAAAAGCCAATGAGAATAACGGTAACAAAAGCAAAAATGTATAATTATATGATAGTGTATGAACATAGAATGTTGGGTAATTACCGAGAAAATATCTTGAAACAATTGTAGCAACAACAGACGATACCGATAAGGGTATAATTACGTTGTAGTTTAGTCTGCCTAATATAATCTCAAGGCCAAACACCACAGCAGCTATTGGTGCGTTAAATGTTGCTGCCAAAGCGCTTGATACGCCACAAGTAACAAAAAGCGGTATGCTTGCGCCTTCGATTTTAAATATTTTTAGTGAGAGATAGGTTAGAGAGCCGCCGAATTTGGCTATTGGACCTTCTCTTCCTACAGGCACTCCAAAACCTATATTTACAGCCGTTAAGATAACACTCAACATACCCTTTTTATAATCCAATCTGCCCTTTTTTAAGGCTATCGACTTAGCCACAGAGTCAATCGTAGGGTTGGTTGCATCAGAAAGAAATTTTTTTGTGATAATCGAGGATATGAAAAAAGTAAATGGTATAATAAACAGATAGAGATGCCTATATTCGTTAAAATAGTTGATTTTATCTGCTACAAAAAGCGAATATTTGATAACAATCCTTACAAAAAGAGCTGAAAATCCACCAACTATGCCTATGATAAAAGGAAAAATAAAAAGTTTTTTAAACTCTTTCATTGTGTTTTTGTTTTATGTTTTTAAGCAGAACTTCTACCTGCTTTTTTGTATAATCCAAATCCTTAGAATTATCTATAACAAAATCTGCCATTTTTGCCTTATCTTCTATTGACATCTGCATAGATATCTTTTTGATAGCTTCTTCTTGAGAAATTTTATCTCTATTCATTAGTCTTCTTATTTCTGTATCTTTATCGGTATAGACAACAACAGTATAATCAAACATATCTTGAAGATTCTTTTCAAACAATAGCGGAACGTCATAAATGATTACTGCATCTCTATTTTTTCTTGTTATCTCTTTTATCTTTTTGTTTCTTTCTTTTTCAACTTCCGGATGGACTATAGATTCCAACTTTTTGAGTTTGCCTTTGTCTTTTAAGACCAAACTCCCGAGTTTTTTCCTATCTATATTGCCGTTTTTATCCAAGATTTCTTTGCCAAAGGTTTGTATGATTTTATTGTAGGCGTTTTTGCCTTTTTTGTAAACATCGTGAGCTATTGTATCGGCATCTATAATATAACAACCTTTTTCTTTGAACATTTTTGCAACTGTGCTTTTTCCTGTTGATATTGAGCCTGTTAATCCTATAAAAATCATATCAAACCCCCAAAAGCGGGCAGTGTTCACATAAAGGCTTACTTTTACAGAATTCTTTTGCATTTTTTACTATCAATGCATGATATTCGCCAAACAGTTTAGCATCTTTGATAAGATTTTGCATAAATAAATTTTGTATGGCGTCATAGCTAAGTGTATCTATCAAATTATGCCTTTTGACAAGCCTTTTTGTATATGCATCAACCACGAATATAGCTTTATCAAAAGCATAAAGCAATATAGAGTCGGCAGTTTCTTTACCCACGCCCTTTATCGATAAAAGCATTTTTCGTAGGGTTTGCGCATCGTAAGAGTTTAATTTGCTAAAAGAGCCGTTTTTGATGAAAAAATCAGCCGTATTTTTTAAATAACGTGCTTTTTGATTAAAAAATCCGGCAGGCTTGATACAATCTTTTATATCTTCTATGTTGGATGTATGTATTTTGGATAAAGAACATAGATTGCTATTTTTCAGGTTTGAAATAGCTTTTTCTACATTGTGCCAAGCCGTATTTTGGGTAAGTATGGCGCCTATCACAATCTCATCTTTTGTTTGTGCAGGCCACCAGTATTGATAAGAAAATCTTTCAAACAACCGTTCGTACATTTCATAGATTCTGTTTTTCATATTGTAGAGATTAAAATATAAAGCAAAGACATTCAAGTTAATTTTAACTAATAGGGAAATTCATTTTCGCTTGACACATAAACTAACAAACCATAGAATTTAGTCTATGATAGATTTACACACGCACACACTATTTAGTGATGGAGAATTGATACCGTCTGAGCTTGCAAGGAGAGCTAAAGATATAGGTTATAGGGCTATAGCCTTTACCGACCATGCAGATTTTTCCAATATGGATTTTATATTAAGCAATGTGTCGAAAGCTGTTGTTGGGCTTGAGCAGTATTTTGGGCTCTATGTGTTCTACGGCGTTGAAATAACGCATGTGCCGCCTGAACTTATGAAAGAAGCGATAGAAAAATCAAGAAGATTGGGAGCTCAAATAGTCGTAGTGCATGGAGAAAGCCCTGTTGAGCCTGTTCAAGAAGGGACAAATAGGGCTGCTATAGAAGCGGAATGTGATATTTTAGCTCATCCTGGATTGATAACAAAAGAAGACGCCGTCCTTGCTGCGCAAAAAGGCGTAGTTTTGGAGATAAGTGCAAGGAGTGGCCACAGTTTTACAAACGGTCATGTATTTAGAATGGCAAAAGAAACCGGTGCGAAGTATATGCTCGATACCGACACCCATTCGCCTCATAATTTAATTACAAAGGATTTTGCCAAAACGGTATTGATGGGTAGCGGAATGAGTGAAAAAGAAGCAGATAAGGCTTTTAAAACTTCAGAATATATGTTGGAAATATTGCTAAAAAGGAGATATGATGCGCAGACTATTTAGTATATCGGTATTGTTTTTGATAAGTATTTTGCTTTTTTCGTCTTGTTCTTCATCCAAGAAGTTTGTTTTAAAAAAAGAGATAGATGTCAATAACACAAAGAACACTAATGCCACACTGCATCCACCCATACAGGTTGAAGAAATAGCTGATATAGATGATGTTGGTTATAGGTCTTCAGGATTTATTGATGATGGCATTATGTATGTAGGTAATCTTGATGGCGATGTTTATGCCATAGATTTAAACAAAAAAACAAAAACAAGAATTATTCATTTAAAAAACGAAGCCATAGAGGTTGCGCCCTATGTTAAAGGCAGTTATTTATACATAGGCACCAATAAAGGCAATCTATATAAAATCAATTATGAAGAAAAAAAGATAGAAAAAAAGCTCTCCCTTAATGCTCCGATTATGAATAAAATTTATTTTAAAAACGATACATTATACGTTATCTGCGAAGATGACACTATAAACGCTGTGGATAAAGACAGTTTGGAATTGGTTTGGAGATATTCAAATGGTACGCCGTCCATACTGGATATACGTTCAACAGCAGGCATACTGTTTTTGGATGATGGAATGTATTCGGGTTTTAGCGATGGCAGTATTTCGAAGATTTCATATTACGGAGAAAGGATGTGGTATGAGCAGGTGGGCGATGGCAATATGTTTATCGATGCCGATAGCACACCAAAGGGCAATAGTAAGATTTTTGTATCAAGCGTAAATGGATATACAGAAGCGCTTGATATAACAGACGGCTCTGTTTTGTGGAAGAGAAAGATATCAACCTACGCTAATATGGAAGAAAATATCTACGGTCTGTTTATAGCGGACGAAAACGGCCAGATTATTGCTTTGGATAACGATAACGGTGAGACAATGTGGAATAAAAAGGTTTCTGCAGAAGATAATGTATATGCTATAAAATTAATTGGAAATTGTATATATGCCGTTACGAGAGATGGCGTATTGGTGGTGTTGGATGCCTTAAAGGGAAAGATTATGGATATAAAAGAACTAAGCGGAGTATTTAGCGGTCGTTTTATGTTTGATGGCAGCAAGCTTTATTTGATATCAAGAGACGGTACCGTATATTCCATATCGAGCAAGAAGTAATCATGGAAAACAAAGATAAAAAACAACAGAACAGCTTTAATAACTTTTCTAAATTTTCCATAATCTATATACTTATCGGTATTTTTATGGTTTATATGTATCAATTTTATTCCACTACAGAAAAAACAACCATATCCTATTCACAATTCAAGCAACTTGTTGAACAGGGCAAGATTAAGAAATGCAAAATATCGGAAAAATACATAAAGGGAACCTATATTGCCAAAGATAATAAGACAAAAAAATTCATAACCGTAGCTGTAGATGATCCGAATTTGGTTAAGGATTTACAAAAGCATAATGTGGATTTTTCGGGAACCATAACAAATACTTGGCTTACCAATCTTATATTCGGTTGGATTTTGCCGTTTGGTTTTCTGTTTTTCTTGTGGTGGCTTATGACAAAAAAAATGCGCGGAACAAGCGGAGGGTTATTTGGTTTTGGAAAAAGCAGATTTAAGGTTTATCTAAATGAAAAACCGGACGTAAAATTCTCAGACGTTGCCGGAGCAGAAGAAGCAAAACAAGAAATTCAGGAAATTGTTGAATTTTTAAAAGACCCGGATAAGTATAAACGATTGGGCGGAAGAGCGCCAAAGGGTGTTTTGCTTGTAGGCGCACCAGGAACGGGAAAAACACTTCTTGCCAAAGCAACAGCTGGAGAAGCCGGAACACCGTTTATCAGTATAAGCGGTTCTGAGTTTGTAGAAATGTTTGTAGGTGTTGGAGCAAGCAGGGTTAGGGATTTGTTTAATGAAGCTAAAAAACTTTCGCCGTGTATAGTTTTTATTGACGAAATAGACGCAATAGGAAAAAGTAGGGCGCTAAATTCCCTAACGTCAAACGACGAGAGAGAACAGACACTAAACCAGCTACTTGCCGAGATGGACGGTTTTGATTCGTCTGTCGGTGTTATCATAATGGCGGCAACAAACAGGCCAGAAGTATTAGACCCAGCTCTTATGAGACCCGGCAGATTTGATAGGCAAATCATTGTCGATAAACCCGATGTAAAAGGCAGGGAAGCAATTCTAAAGGTTCACATAAAGAAGATTAAGATAGGAAACGACGTAAATGTTGAAACGTTGGCAAAGATGACACCAGGGCTTGTCGGAGCCGACTTGGCAAACATAGTCAACGAAGCGGCTTTGCTTGCCGCAAGAGAAAACAAAGACGCCGTCAATATGGAACATTTTGAAGAAGCCATAGAAAGACAACTTGCAGGTTTGAAAAAGAAAAACAGGGTAATCAAGGAAGATGAAAAAAAGCGCGTTGCATATCACGAATCTGGACATGCTATTATCGCTTATCTTTTGCCCGGAGCAGACCCTGTCCATAAGATATCCATAGTTCCAAGAGGCCTATCGGCTTTGGGATATACTCAACAGTTGCCGACAGATGAAAAGTATCTAATCACAAAAGAGGATATGTTAGATAAGGTTGCCGTTTTGTTTGGCGGAAGAGCGGCAGAAGAAATTGTATTTGGTAGTATTTCTACAGGTGCTCAAAATGATTTAATGCGCGCAACCGATATAGTAAGGGCAATTATTACGCAATTTGGTATGGATGAAAAGCTGGGTCTTGTTGTTTTTGAAAAGCCGGGCGGCAATCAATTTTTGACATCTGAAGGTATATTAAAAGAAAGAGATGAGATAAGCGAAAAAACGAAAGAATTGATTGATGAAGAGATATCGAGAATGATGAGAGAAATATACGAAAGGGCTAAAAAGATACTTTTGGAAAACCGCGATAAGTTGGAAATCTTAGCAAATGAATTATTGCAAAAAGAGATAATCAACGAAGAAGAGCTAAAAGCGGTAATGGAGGGCAAAAATGGCTTACAAGATTGAAAATATACTGGCTTGTGTAGATTCAAGCCAATACAGTATGACGGTTATGAAACATTCGGCATATATGGCAAAGGCATTTTCGGCAAAGATAAAGGCGTTGCACGTTATAGACGTTTTGCAACTTGAGGGTCCATTTATGTATGACTTGAGTGGGGCATTAGGGCTTGAGCCTTTTTCAAACTTTGCAAGCAAGATAAAAGATATACTTGAAGAAAAAGGTAAAAACATATTAACCTCTTTTAAGGATATAACCGATTTTTACGGTGTGGAGTTGAGCACAAAGATGGAGATGGGCGTTGTCTCTTCTGCAATAATAGAAGAATCTAAAGAGTTTGATATAGTATTTATCGGAAGAAAGGGTATCAATGCCGCTTACGAAAGGGATATTTTGGGTTCAAACATAGAGCCTGTTATAAGAAAGATAGATAAGCCGCTATTTATTGCAAATGAGCATTTTTATACGCCTAAGAATATCGTTGTGGCATACGATGGAAGTAGTGTGGCGGACAGCGCTTTAGAGTACGCCAAGATGTATCAAGATAAGTTTGGTATAGAGTTAAGTGTTGTAAATGTTGGCAAAGATTCAAAAGCGGCTGATGAATTGTTTAAGGAGTTACCGCAGAAATTTGAAAAGAAATTTATAGAATCCGAAGATATACCGCAAGCCATAGTAAATTTTACAAACGAAAAAGAGATGCCCATTATGTTTATAGGCGCATACAGCAAACACAGAATTTTGGAAATGATTTTGGGAAGCACTACCGAAACAATTTTAAGAAAAAATATAGATTTTCCATTGGTTGTGGTTAGATGACGAATATCCAAAGGGAATTTTTAGAAAACAGAAACAAAAATAAAGACGTTTGGCGCATATTTAGGGTAGTATCGGATTTTACAGATGCATTTGAAGATTTGGATGATGTAGGTTTAGCTGTTTCTATCTTCGGTAGTGCAAGGGTAGATGAAAACGATTTTTACTATAAAAAAACTGTTGAATTGGCAAAAAAATTGTCTTTGGAAGGATACGCCATAATAACGGGAGGTGGTCCCGGTATAATGGAAGCGGCAAACAGAGGTGCTTCTGAAGCAAAAGGGGTTTCTGTCGGATTGAATATAGAATTGCCGCACGAGCAGAAGATGAATCCGTATGTTTCCATACCGTTGGACTTTAAATACTTCTTTACAAGAAAAGTAACATTTATGAAATATGCCGTAAGTTTTGTTGTAATGCCGGGTGGATTTGGAACTATGGATGAATTGTTTGAAAGCCTTGTTTTGAAACAGACAAACAAGATAGGTGAATTTCCGGTAGTTTTATTCGGTAAGGAGTTTTGGACGCCTTTAATAGATTTTATGCTAAATCTAAAAAAATTGGATTATATTAGTGAATCAGACCTTAAACTTTTTAAATTAACTGATGATATAGACGAAGCCGTAGCATACATAAAATCAGAAACAGGTAAGATTTAAATTTTCTTTGACAATTCCACGTGTATTTTGCTATACAATTAGCACCCTATGTTGCGAGCGTGGCGGAATTGGTAGACGCGCTAGACTTAGGATCTAGTGTCTTACGGCGTGGGAGTTCGAGTCTCCCCGCTCGCACCATCTATTTTTCCTTATCAAAGATATAAATTATATATAGTCGTTAAGGATGTGCTTATCAAAAAACCGCTTATAGCAGTATCAGTTAGAGATTAAGGTCATTATTATTAAGCTGAATAAATCAAGCAGAAATAATTTTGATAATATTTGAGTGGAATCGGAGCGTGGTTTTGGTTATATTAATGCTGCTTATTAATTATGAATAGGAGGCAAAATGAATATTTTAGTAACGGGCGGAGCAGGATATATAGGCTCTCATGTTGTTAAGCTATTGCTTGAGAAAGGCAAAGACAACATTACTGTTATAGATAATTTGGTAACGGGCTTTAAATCTACCATTAATGACCTAAAAAAGATTAGAGCATTTGATTTTATAGAAGCGGATTTGAGCAATTGGGATGAGATTAAAGGCATCTTTAAATCAAGACAGTTTGATGTAATTATTCATTTTGCCGCTAGTTTGATTGTGCCCGAGAGTGTTAAAAATCCTTTAAAATATTATCTGAACAACACGGCAAATACGGCAAACTTAATAAATCTGGCAAATGAATATAAAGTAGAGAAGTTTATTTTTTCATCAACGGCTGCAGTATACGGAGAGCCTACAAAAGAAGAAATTGGCGGTGGCATTGATGAAAATTTTCCAACAAAACCCATAAATCCGTATGGTCAAAGCAAACTATTTAGCGAAAAAATCATACAGGATACGGCAAAAGCTAATCCTAAATTTAAGTATTTGATTTTTAGATATTTTAATGTGGCTGGTGCTAGTCCTGACTTAGTTATTGGCCAAAAATCTAAAAACGCAACACATCTTATAAAGGTTGCCGCTGAGTGTGCTACAGGCAAAAGAGACAAGATGTATATCTTTGGCGATGACTATCCTACGCCTGACGGAACGGGCGTTAGGGACTATATCCATGTTCTGGATTTGGCTTTTGCTCATATTCAAGCCATTGATTATTTGGATAGCAACAGGAGTAGTATATTTAATGTAGGCTATTCAAAGGGCGCAAGCGTAAAAAAAGTTATAGAAACGATGAAAAAGGTCAGCGGCGTTGATTTTAGGGTTGAGATTGGAAAAAGAAGGGATGGAGACCCTGCTATACTTATTGCAAAAAACGATAAAATACTTAAAGAGATGAAATGGAAACCACAATACGACAGTTTGGAATTTATCTGCAAAACAGCTTATGAATGGGAAAAGAGATATTAACTTAAATGTTATAATCTGCTTGACAAACTATTGCCTATTATGTGATAAATAATTAGGATTTAAAAGGGAAGTCGGGTGAGAATCCCGCGCTGTACCCGCAGCTGTATTAGGGAACGAAAGCCTTATAAAGCCACTGTCTTTCAGACGGGAAGGCAAGGTGAGTAGGTTAATTAGCCCTTGAGCCAGAAGACCTTGAAATCCTAAATTTATTCCCCGGGCATTGGGAGGCTTTATGAACCGTTCATTTACATCCTTAAGTGATTATAAGTGGATAAACACGCATTTGTCATAGCCGCAGACAAGAGCAATAGCGGAAAAACAACCATAACCATAGGCATAGTATACGCACTTAAAGAAATGGGTTATAGAGTGGCTCCTTTCAAGTGCGGACCCGATTATATAGACACTGCCCATCTTTCAAGAGTAGCCAACTACCCTGCCTATAATTTAGATAGCCTATTTCTATCTAAAGATGAATTAAAAGACACGTTTCTTACCCAACTTACTAAAAACGATATTGGCGTTATCGAAGGTGTTATGGGCTTTTTTGACGGTATTGACTATAAAACCTTTAAAGCAAGCACATATGATATAGCATCAACGCTCAACCTGCCGGCTTTTTTGGTTTTGGATGGCTCTTCATCATCATTTTCATTGGCAGCGACGGTAAAAGGCATAAATCAACTATCAAAAAACGTTCCGATAAAGGGTGTTATTGTAAACAACATAGCTTCTTATACCCATGAAAATATGGTTGTAAACTCTATAGAATATCACACGGATACAAAAATTTTAGGCGTTATATATAAAGATGAACTTATTGGTTTGCCTTCAAGGCATCTTGGTGTATATATGTCGTATGAAACCAGTAATTCAACATACGAAAAAGCAGCCAAAGCCGTTAAGCAAAGCATAGATATCAAAGAGATTGTCAGACAAAGCCCTGTCTATATTCAAAATGTCTCAAGTATCAAGTCCAATGCTTCAAGTTCTAAAACAGCCTTTGTTGCATACGATGAAGCTTTTAATTTTTATTACCAAAACAATTTAGACATACTCAGAAGCGCAGGGTATGATATACAATTTTTCTCTCCTATTAAGAATGAAATGGTAGAAAATGCCGATTTTGTTTACTTAGGCGGAGGCTATCCTGAACTATTCGCAGACAAGCTTTCGCAATCAACAGATACTATAAACAGCATACAAGAGCATATAAACGCAAATAGACCGTTGTTGGCAGAATGTGGCGGAATGATTTATCTAACGAAAGGCATACACAAAGAAGACGGCAAATTTTATAAGTTTTGCGGTGTATTTGACGCAGAATGTAGAATGTCTAAAAAAAGAAGCGCTCTTGGTTATGTATATGTTGAAGGGTTGGGCAGATTAAAAGGCATAAATGGCATAGG
>JAMOQJ010000039.1 GCA_027064065.1 Desulfurellales bacterium | reverse complement strand
TTCCATCCAAAGCAATCTCATAAATCTCAGGTTTGTTAAAAGATACCACCAAAAATGCATTTAATTTTTTAGAAAAAGTTATACCGTTTGGCGAAAGACTGTCTTTACGAAAAAACAGTGATACATTATTGTTGCTATCTATTTTGTATATTGAGCTGTTTTTTGTATCGGTAACGAATATATTTCCGTCAACATATATAACATCGTTTAAGAATTTAGCATTTTTGATAGTTATACACCGCCTTCTTTTTGTATCCAACTCAACAATACAAACTCTGTCCAAATCAGCTATATATAAATATTTATTATAAACATAGAGTCCCTTCGGCGCTTTAAGGTTATCTATAAATTTATATTCAAGAATATTGCCGTATCTGTCCAACTTAGTAATAAAACCGTCAAGATTTTGACTTGTGGGCGATGAGCCGATATTTGACACAAAAATATAATTATTATACATATAAGCACTTTCTGGATGTTGAAACCCTATTACAAACCTATCGCTTAAAATTTTAAATCCGCTTATAATTATTAAAATAAAAATACCAATAGCGACAAGCAAATGTTTATTTTTTAAAAATGACATCTCACAAACCCTGCGCCCTTTTGTTTCATTAAAGGCTTTTCTTTATAACATATATCTTGGGTATAATCACATATATCAACAAACGGACATTTTGCATTTTTATTTATGGAAATTTCGTCAAATCTATCCTTTGTATACTTCATATCATCCTTAGGTATGGAATTTAAAAGAAATTTTGTATATGGATGATAAGGATTATTTTTAATATCTGAAACGTTACCAAATTCAATAATTTCTCCCATATACATAACCGCAATCAAACCGTCAAAAATCAATAATTCCATATCATGGGTAATAAAAATTACAGTCTTTTTTAATCGTTTATTTAAATCTTTAAAAAGCTCAACAATTTGAAACTTCGTCGTTCTATCAAGAGCGCTCGTAAATTCGTCTGCAATAAGAATATCGCCTTTTAGCAAAGCCATAGCTATCAATACGCGCTGAACCATACCGCCACTTAAATTATGCGGATACGATTCAAGAATTCTCTCTACATCAAAAAAACCGACACTTTGCAAAGTTTTCTTTATCAATTCTTCATCTTTAGTAATTTCCAACATTTGAGTTTTTATGGTAAATAAAGGGTCAAGCGCCTCTGAAATATTTTGAGGTATAAATGATATGGATTTATCGGTTTCTACTTCTCCGTCAAAATGTAAAGGATAAAATTTATACATCCCAGAAACAATCTTTGCTACTGTAGTTTTTCCCGCTCCGGTTTCGCCGACAATCGCCAAGATACTGTTATCTTCTAAACTAAAATTTATATCGTTTAATACATATTTATTGCCATAAAAAGCCTTTTTTATATTAACCGAAAGACTCATTCAATTCCCTTAAGGATTCTTCTTCTTTCTTCGAGTTGTTATTAAGCTTTTCCAATAATGTTTTATCATTCAAAGCCAAAATTCTAATGGCAAATAAAGCGGCATTCTTTGCGCCTTTTTTGCCTATCCCAAAACCCGCAACAGGAACGCCACCGGGCATTTGAGTTATAGAAAATAGAGCATCCAGCCCCATCAAATCGCTTGCAACAGGAACACCTAATACAGGCTTTTGTGTATAAGCGGCTATCACGCCAGGCAAAGCAGCCGACAATCCTGCAATAACGATTGCGGCATCATACTCCTTATCAACCCTTTCTGCTATTTCTTTAGTTAAATTAGGCGAACGATGAGCTGATGTTATAAACATACTATTTTTAACACCAAATTTATCTAATATCTCTTTTGCTGCATCCATAATTTCCCTATCGCTTTTACTGCCCGCAATAATGGCAATCTTCATAAAATCCCCTTTCCTTAAACCCATATTATAAACAACGACACAATTTAGGCAATATTAAAGTTTTATCTTGTCGTTTAGTATATTGTTTTTCTTAAAATATTTTTTAAAATAAGAAGATTCATAGCTTTTTTTCAAAGCTTCTATATGCCTTTCTCCGTGAGCGTCAGAGCCAACAAAATCAACATAACCTACCTTAAATAAGCGCTCTACCATCTGTTTTACGGGTTTTGAGTAGTAGCCGTCAAATGAATTTATGTTTACCTGAAACAACACTCCTTTATTTTTTAAATCAATGTATTTATCTACAGGATTATGCATATATACATAACGTTCAGGATGAGCCAAAACCGGTTTATACCCTTTTGACTGCATAACAAAAATGGCATCATTCAAAAATAAAGGGCTAGCCGAAAATGAAAGCTCAAATAGCAAATAGTTATCGGAAAATGTTAACAGCTCTTCTTTTTCAATCAATTCCATAAAATGTTCATCAAGGTAGTATTCAGCAGCAACATGCAATTCAATATCCATGGATTCTTTTAAAACCCTATTCTTTAGCTCTTCAAATATTTTCAAGATATCATGCTTAGAATTATTGTACTTATGAAACATTACATGCGGAGTAATAACAAACCGTTCATACCCAAACTCCTTCAAGGCTTTAAGTATGGATATAGACTCTTCATAGCTATCCACGCCATCATCAAGAAAAGGAAGTAGATGGGAATGTATATCGGTTTTAATCTTCGGAGTAGTAGTTAGAAGATTTATAATCGCCATACCTACCATACCCTCCGTAACCATAAGCTGCGCTTTCTTTTGCTCCGTTCAATACTATTCCTACACTTTTTACGTTGAATTCACTAACATATTTTTGGAAATACTTTAACGACTCCTTCTTTGTAACCATAACCCTTGTAACCAAAAGCGATAAATCGGCTTTTTGCATAAGTATCATAGCATCCGTTACAAGCCCGACAGGTGG
>JAMOQJ010000038.1 GCA_027064065.1 Desulfurellales bacterium | reverse complement strand
ACCTTTTCTCAGTATAATAAATTCAAAAAAAGGAGCAAAATATGAAAAAATACATCATGATAACCGGCTCTACAGATGGTATAGGGTTACAAACTGCCATAGAGTTTTCTAAAGCAGGGAAAAATCTTATAATCCATGGAAGAAATAATGAAAAACTTGCTAAAGCCAAAAATATACTACTATCCCACAATCGCAATATAGACATAGTTACCGTATGCGCCGATTTCTCAAAACTAAAAGAAGTAAAAAACGCATTTTCTTCAATAAAGCATCTACCTATTAACGTCTTAATAAATAACGCTGCATGCTTCAGCAATACGCACACTATAACCGATGATGGTTTTGAAATGACCTATCAGGTTAACCATCTTTCTCCGTTTTTATTGACTATAATGCTAACCGATACGCTAATTAAAAATGCACCATCAAAAATAATAATCGTATCATCTATGGCACATGCTCAAACTATCAATTTCGATAGCGTTAAAACTGGTGATTTTTCATATTCGTATCAAGGCTATTCAGACTCAAAACTGTGTAACATACTTGTTGCGTTTAAATTTGCATCTATACTGAAAGATAAGAATATAAGTGTAAATTGTATTCATCCGGGCGTAGTTAATACAAAGCTCTTGACAGATAACTGGGGTGCGTGCGGAATACCTGTAGAAAACGGCTATAAAATGATAATGTATGCATATAACTTACCAAACGACGTAAGCGGAAACTATCTAAAGGACTTTAAAATTGCGCAAGCTGCCAATATAGCGTATAATACAAAAGTGCAGGATAGATGTTACGAAATATCAATGAATCAGATAGCAAAATACTTATAAAGGGAGAAGAGATGGGAAAGAGTGTATCACTGGTTTTATCGGGTGGCGGAGCAAAAGGCTATGCCCACATAGGCGTAATAGAAGTCTTAGAAGAAAAAGGTTATGAAATTAAATCTATTGCAGGCACATCTATGGGCGCTTTGATTGGAGGACTATACGCATGCGGAAAACTAAAAGACTATAAAGAATGGATTATTAAACAATCCCTGTTTGACATAGCAAAACTTATGGATTTCAACTTTACATCCGGACTTTCGGAAGGATTGATAAAAGGTGAAACATTATACAAACATCTAAAAACGCTGTTTAAAGACACCGTAATAGAAGAATTAGATATTAAATTTACTGCTGTTGCCGTCAATCTAACAAAACAAAGAGAAATCTGGTATCAAAAAGGTAGCTTAATTGATGCTATACGGGCATCTACAGCAATCCCTGGCGTATTCATTCCTTTTTATAAAGATAACGAGATGATAGTAGATGGCGGTATCTTGAATAACATACCCATTGCGCCGACTATGAGCGATGATACCGATTTAATTATAGCCGTTGATGTAAATAGTCCGATAAAAAACGACTACCCGATTAAGTTTGATGGAAATAAATTTGAAAATTTTTGGCGCAAGGCGTTTGATTTTAGGGATGACCCAAAAAGTCTTGCCATAAATTTGATGATGAATCACATATCGGGATACAAAAAGGCTGAATATCCCATAGATATAGAAATAAACATCTCAAAAAGCATATGTAGTGTGTTTGATTTTCATAAACACAGGGAAATTATAGAAATAGGAAGAATTGTTGCTGAAAAAACCTTAAGCGAAAAAATGAAATAATTCCAATATATAAAAACACGGTCAACATTTTAAAAATATTGCCGCAATAAGCAATAAACTGGTTTATAACAGATATAAGCATTAAATAATAGTTATGTTTCAATATAAAAATTTAATTGGTTTTAAACAGTAAATTGAATAAAAATTACACTCTTACTTAAGTATAAAAAACTTGACTTATCAATAAAAAAACTATATATCTAACAAACAAAGTCCTAAAAGGAATTTCAAGGTTGATGGAAAAAAAAGTTTTATTTGTGTTGAACGATGAGCTTCTTTCGGATATTTTTAGGGTAATCTTTGAAAAAATAGGTTACTCTTCAAAAACTGTTCAAACACCAAAGGAAGCCATAGACGAAATTAATAAATCCACCTATTCTATTGTCGTTATAGGAAACATTAAAGGTCCTATAGTAAAGAGCAAACTTGCAGACATTATATACGATAAGGCTTTTGGATTTAAACCGCATATTGTTATATTGAAAGAACCGGGAGATATAGTATACAATGCAGATCACATCACCTTTGTCAGAAAACCGGCATTTCACACAGAACTTTTAAACGCAATATCTGCAATCGATGAAAACAAGAAAATTACAGATGTTCTACATGAAGTAAAAGAATCAAGCGAAGCAATAGAAGAGTTTGTTAAAAACAAAGAATATAAAACATACGATATAGGAGAGTTTTTTAAACAGCTAAAAGGCAATAAAAAATTCGAGATAATATCAAACAATCAAAAGGTTGTAGGATTTTTAATGAATAATGAATTTTATATTCTATCATCCGACTTTGACGACCCTTATTATCTATTATCTTTAGGAAAAGTTGAGATAGCAATTGAAAAATTTGAACTTTCTGAATTTCTATCCTTAAAATTAAACAAAGACGTATTTAAAGAAACGCTAAAAGACTATATTTTAAAAGCTTTGGATAGGATACACAACGTAGATAAAATTTTATCATTCTTTCCTGCTACAGACAGAATTATATCCATAAGAGCTCCAAAATATGTCCTTCAGCAGTGCAAAATAGCTAATGCAAACTTTGATATCGATTGGTTAGAATCACTATCAGGTAGTATTACTATAGAAGATATAATGAATAAATACAAGGACGACATAGTAAAACTTAAAACCATGGCGGCAATGTATATACTTAATATGATAGAATTTACAGAAAAAAGAAGAGTAAGCAATTCAAAATTTGACGTACAAATCAAAAAAAGTTTCCTTGAAAAAATAATGGATAAAATAAGAGGCTTATAGTGGCAGTTTTCAAACTCATTGTTACAGGAAGTTTTAATGCTGGAAAAACGGAATTCATAAAACAAATTAGTGAAATAGAGCCCATCACCACAGATAAACCGATATCTGAAAAAGAGCTTAAAGATGTCAAGGCATTAACAACCGTAGCTATGGATTTTGGTAGATTGACCATAGATGAAGATTTAATACTCCATATATACGCAACACCTGGACAGGAAAGGTTTAGTTTTATATATCCGATACTGATTAAAAATGCGCTTGCATTAATTATATTAGCTGACTCAACAAATGAAAACTCCATTAAAGATATAACAAATTACTATACAGCATTCTACGGCTTAAAAAGACTACCAACCGTTATTGCTTTAACCAAAACAGATAAACCCAACAAATTAAGTGATGAAAAAATCAACACAATCCTACAAAATATACCCAGCGATGTTCCAATTCTTAAAATTAATGCAACAAACAAAGAAGATGTCAAAAAAACCGTCTTGTTTGCTTTAGAGCAATTAGCCAAAGAACAAGCAATATAATCTCTATATACCAGCACTCAATATTTAAATAAATCTATTCTATATTTTAGTATTAATTATATATACAGTTATAAATTATGTATTAGTTTACTATTATTATTGACTTTTTTTACAAAATGTAATATAAGATATTAGTTTTAACTATATGCCATAAGGGGGGTAAAATGAGAATCAAAAGGCTTATGAGCGCAAACAGAGGGGAAATAGCTATCAGAACATTTAGAGCAGCAACAGAGCTAAATATAAAAACCGTTGCAATATACTCAAAAGAAGACAGATACTCACTCCACAGATACAAAGCAGATGAGGCTTATTTAATAGGAGAAGGGTTAGGTCCTGTCGAGGCGTATCTAAATATTGATGAAATAATAGACTTAGCTTTACGAAAAAATATAGATGCGATACATCCCGGCTACGGATTCCTGTCGGAAAGTTACGAATTTGCAAAAAAATGCGATGAAGCAGGCATAATATTTATAGGTCCAAAATATGACACAATAAAAATGTTTGGAGATAAACTACTTTCAAAACAATTAGCTAAAAAGGCAAACGTTCCAATAATAGAAGGCTCTGAAGGAAATATTACTTCAATAGACGAAGCAATATCTATTGCAAAAAAAATTGGATATCCCGTAATGTTAAAGGCAACAGCCGGTGGCGGCGGACGTGGAATAAGAATAGCAGAAAATGATAAAGATATTCAAGAAAGCTTTGAATCTGTCAAAAGGGAAGCTCTAAAATCATTCGGAAGAGATGATATAATAATAGAAAAATATATAAAGAATCCCAAACATATCGAAGTTCAAATACTGGCTGACAAATACGGCAATATTGTTCACCTATACGAAAGGGATTGTTCAATACAAAGAAGGCATCAAAAGATGATAGAAATAGCTCCATCTATCAATATTAAACAACAAACGCTAAATAATTTATACGAAGATGCCATAAAGATAGCCAAAGCATCCAATATAATCAGCGCAGCAACGGTCGAATTTTTGGTGGACTCAGACGGCAATCACTATTTTTTAGAGGTCAACCCGCGCATTCAAGTTGAACATACTGTTACAGAAATGGTAACTGGTATAGATTTGGTTAAATCCCAAATATTTATTGCAGAAGGAAAAAAGTTGAGCGATATAGAAATAGGTATAAAATCGCAAAAAGATATAACAAAGAGAGGATATTCAATACAGTGTAGGATAACAACAGAAGATCCACAAAACAACTTTATGCCGGACATAGGAGAGATTAAGGTATATCGCTCACCTGCAGGATTTGGTGTTAGGCTTGATGCCGGAAACGCATATGTCAACGCAAAAATTACACCATATTACGATTCGCTACTTGTCAAGGTTTCAACATGGGCATTAACATTTAAAGATTCAGCCAAAAAAATGCACAGAGTATTAAAAGAATTTAGAATAAGAGGCCCAAAAACAAATCTACAATTTCTTGAAAATGTCGTAACCCATAAAAAATTTATAAACGGTGAATTTGATACAAATTTCATAGACACCACAAAAGAGCTTTTTAAAATGACAAAAAGAAGAGATAGAGCTACAAAAGCGCTTAAATTTTTAGCAAATAATATAGTCAATAACCCATCAAACTCTGTCATACCAGACAATATGATTCTACCTGTCATACCAAAATACAAAGAAAGATTTGGAACAAAGATTCCTGCGGGAACAAGGGATATACTCCTAAGAAAAGGTGTTAAGGGAGTAATTAACTATATTAAACAATCAAAAGAGGTCTTAATAACCGATACAACACTAAGAGATGCTCATCAATCACTGATGGCAACAAGAATGAGAACATACGATATGTTAAATATTGCAGACCTTTATGCTTATCATCTTAACAATTTGTTTTCTTTGGAAATGTGGGGCGGCGCTACATTCGACGTTGCATACAGGTTTTTAAAAGAATCTCCTTGGGATAGATTAAGAAAACTTAAAGAGAGAATACCAAACATCTTATTTCAAATGCTACTTAGGGCATCAAACACCGTAGGATATACAAACTATCCCGACAATGTCGTTAAAGAATTCATACGCATAGCATCCAAAAACGGTATAGACCTATTTAGAATATTCGATTGTTTCAATTGGGTAGAACAGCTTAAACCAGCAATGGAAGAAGTAAAGAAAAACGGTATGATTTGTGAAGCTTCTATTAGCTATACAGGCGATATTTTAGATAAAACCAAAACCAAATACACACTCGACTATTATGTAAATTTAGCAAAAGAACTAAAGGATGCCGGAGCTGATATTATAGCCATTAAAGATATGGCAGGATTGGTTAAACCCTATGCCGCAAAAGTTTTAATTAAAGCCATAAAGAGTGAAACAGGGCTTCCAATACATTTTCATACACACGACACAAGCGGTAATGGAGAAGCAAGCGTATTGATGGCAATAGAAGGCGGAGCAGATATAGTAGATTTGGCAATGAGCTCTATGTCAAGCCTAACAAGCCAACCAAGCCTCAATTCCATCATTTCAGCCTTAGATGAAACAGATAAAAAATCAAGCCTAAACAAAGAAAAAGCCCAAGAAGCATCAAACTACTTTGAGAGAGTTAGAAGATACTACTTCCCATTTGAAAGTGGACTAAAAGCTCCTACGGCAGAAGTATACGAACATGAAATACCAGGCGGTCAATATTCCAACCTTATTGTTCAGGTAGAAGCATTAGGGCTTATTGATAAATGGGAAGAAATACGAAAGATGTATGCAAAGGTCAATAAACTGCTCGGTGATTTAATAAAGGTTACGCCATCATCAAAGGTCGTTGGAGACTTGGCACTATTCCTTGTTCAAAACAATATACAACCTGAAGAACTAAAGGAAAAAGGAGAAAATTTATCATTTCCTGATTCTGTTGTCAGCTTCTTTAAAGGAATGCTTGGCCAACCGTATGGCGGATTTCCAGAAGATTTAAAAAAGATAGTTCTAAAAGATGAAGAACCATTAACAGAAAGACCGGGTAAACTTTTGCCGGATTATGATTTTGAAAAGGCTAAAAAAGAGTTAGAAAAAGAGTTTAACAGAGAGTTTACAGAAGAAGAAGTCATATCATATGCGCTCTACCCTGCTGTATTTAAAGACTATGTTAAATTTACAGAAACATACGGAGATGCTTCCATATTCTGCACAAGGTCATTTTTCTATCCACTTAAAAAAGAAGAAGAGATAGAGATTGACATAGAAGAAGGCAAAACGCTAATTGCAAAATACCTAAGTACGGGCGAGATTAATGAAAAAGGCTGCAGACGTGTATACTTTGAGTTAAACGGTCAACCGAGAAACGTTAGCATAAAAGATGAAAAGATGGCTGATATAATAAAATCAAACATCAAAGGAGACATGAACGACCCACACGATATTTGCGCAACAATGCCCGGGAAAATAGTTAAAATTCACGTAAAAGAAGGCGATGAAGTCAAAAAAGACGACCTGCTTGTTGTAACCGAAGCGATGAAGATAGAAACAAAGATAAAAAGCGGTATGTCAGGAAAGGTTGAAAAAATTTATCTAAATGAAGGAGATAAGATAGAAGCCGGCGATTTAATCATAAAACTCGCCTAAATAAGTGGTCGGGGCGGGCGGACTTGAACCGCCGGCCCCCAGTACCCGAAACTGGTGCGCTACCAAACTGCGCTACGCCCCGAATTTTTCGTTTTATATAATATAAATTAAGACTAATAAGTCAAGGAAAAGCGTTTATTGAACAATTCAATGATTTTTTGTATAAATAAATTTATGAGAAAAATATATGCAAAAACAAAGAACATATATCTCGGCATAGGCACAAATTTGGGAAATAGAAAAAAAAGCATATTAAAGTCCCTATATCTATTAAATAAACACAAAATCAGGGTCATCAAAAAATCGTCCATATACGTATCGCCGCCGTGGGGATATATAAACCAAAAAGCATTTTACAACGCTGTAGTTTTAGTTAAAACAAACAAAAAACCAAAAGAACTACTAAAAATCTGCCAACAGATAGAAAAAAAGATGGGTAAACGTAAACGTTTCAAATGGGGCCCAAGAATCATAGACATAGATATACTTACCTACAAAAACAAAACAAAACACACAAAAATATTGACAATTCCGCATAAATATATTACACAAAGAATGTTCACACTTGTGCCGTTAGCTGAGATAGACAAAAATATCAGGCTAAACGGGCAAACGCTTGAATATTTTATTAACGGGTTAAACGACAAAATAAAGCCCGTTAAATCTTGAGGTGTTTTTTGAAGATATGCAGAAGACCTCTTTTTGAGGCTTTGAGCAACAATATCGATAGTAAAAAATTAAAGCCTACAACCTTTTTTAAGGTGTAGGCTTTTTTTATTTTAAGGAGGAAAAATGAACGTTCCAAAGATTGTAGCTATGAAATCTAAAGAAAAAATCTCTATGATAACCGCATACGACTATACTTCAGCAAGGATAGCAGATGAAGCGGGCGTAGATATAATACTTGTCGGCGATTCTCTTGGTATGGTTATGCAGGGCAAAAACTCAACCATACCGGTTAGTCTTGATGAAATGATATACCACGCAAAAATGGTAAAAGCAGGCGTCAAAAACGCTCTCATTGTTGTTGATATGCCATTTATGAGTTACCAGGCAGATTATGTTGAAGCCGTAAAAAATGCCGGAAAGATAATAAAAGAAACAGAATGCGACGCCGTAAAATTGGAAGGTGGAAAAGAGTTTGCCGTAACCATAAACGCAATCGTATCGGCTGGTATTCCCGTTATGGGTCATCTGGGATTAACGCCGCAATCCATAAACATATTCGGCTCATACAAAGCAAGAGGCAAAGACGAAAGAGAAGCAAAAAAGATTTTAGACGACGCTAAATATATTCAAGAAGCCGGCGTTTTTTCGATAGTGTTGGAATCCGTTCCTAAAAATTTGGCAAAAGAGGTTACAGAATCCGTAGCCGTTCCAACAATAGGAATAGGAGCAGGCGTTCATACAGACGGGCAAGTGTTGGTTTATCATGATATGCTCGGGTTATTCGACGATTTTAAACCTAAATTCGTTAAACGCTACGCACATCTAAAAAAGGATGCTGTGGAAGCAATAAAAACCTATACAAAAGAAGTAAAAGAAGAAAAATTTCCAACAGACGAACACTCTTATGAATAGAGGAAGGTTATGAGAATAATATACGAACCAAACGAAATGCAAGAAATAGCAAAAAAATATAGGGAATGGAACAAGAAAATAGGCTTTGTTCCAACTATGGGCTATCTTCACGAAGGACATCTATCATTGGTTAGACAGGCAAAACAGGAAAACGACGTCGTATTTGTAAGCATCTTCGTCAATCCTACCCAATTTGCGCCCAACGAAGATTTGGATAAATATCCAAGAGACATAAAAAGAGACGAAGAGCTTTTAAGAAAGGAAGGCGTCGATTTTCTGTTTTATCCGACGGTCGACAATATGTATCCCGACGGCTTTCAAACATACGTAAACGTTGAAGAATTAACAAAGGTTTTAGAAGGCGCATCACGCCCAACCCACTTTAAAGGCGTAACGACGGTCGTTTTAAAATTATTCAACATCACAAAACCGCACAGGGCGTATTTTGGACAAAAAGACGCTCAACAACTCATAGTTATAAAACGCATGGTTGAAGATTTAAATGTCGATATTGATATCGTTGGAATGCCTATTGTTAGAGAAGAAGACGGTCTTGCAATGAGTTCGAGAAACAAATACCTAAACGAAAAAGATAGAAAAGAAGCCGTCTGTTTGTATCAATCATTACAAAAAGCAAAAGAACTAATCGAAAGCGGCATAGATGATACAAACACCATAAAAACCGAAATGAAAAAAACAATAGAATCATACAAAATACCAAAGATTGACTACATAAATATTAACAGCTTAACAACACTCGAAGAATTGAACAAAATAAAAAAGAACGATACGCTGATTTCTCTGGCTGTATTTGTCGGAAAAACAAGACTTATAGACAATTTATGGATATGAAAATAAGAGTTTGGAGGTTTGAATAGATGTTGAGAGAGGTTTTAATCGGTAAAATCCACAGGGCAACCGTAACGGAAGCTGACCTAAACTACATAGGCAGCATAACAATTGACGAAGATTTGATGGATGCCGCAAATATGAAAGAATACGAGTATGTCCATATCTGGAACATAGATAACGGCGAAAGGTTTCAGACATACACAATCAAAGGCAAACGCGGAAGTGGTGTAATTTGCTTAAACGGAGCAGCGGCAAGGAAGGTGTCCGTAGGCGATAAAATAATCATTGCCGCATTCGGAATGATGGACGAAAAAGAACTTGAAGGATATGCTCCAAACGTCGTAATCGTCGGAGAAGAAAATAAAATTGTAGAGCAACATAAAGGTATGTAAAATATTAAGAGGCCCTTGCAAGGGTCTCTTAATTTCTCAATATATAGAAAACCAATAGCATAACAGGCGTAGAATGTATCTATTTTTTAAAACAACATATCAAAAACTCTCTATTTCCATCCTTGCCCAAAATAGGTGATTCCGTTATGCCTAAAATATCAAAACCCAACGCGTTGCATTGAGATTTAATATTTTCTGTTGCCAATTGTATGGCTTTTTTGTTTTTTACTATGCCCTTCTTGACCATATTTGGACCAACTTCAAATTGAGGTTTAATTAAAACTACAGCATAACCACCTTTTTTGATTAACCTTTTTATGTGTGGTAGTATATGAGAAAGAGAAATAAAGCTAACATCAACAGCAATAAAATCAAACAAAATATCAACTTTAAAATCTCTTATGTCGGTATTCTCAAACAATACAACCCTATTGTCTTCCCTTAGGCTTTTATGCAATTGATTTACTCCCACATCAACGGCATAAACTTTTAAAGCATTCTCTTTCAACATACAATCGCTAAACCCACCGGTAGATGCTCCTATATCGAGACATATACTATTCTTTATGTCCAATTTGAAATACTCGATTGCATGTTTAAGCTTAACACCGGCTCTACCTACATAAATAAATGGAGAATCCTTAATTTCTATAATAGAATTCTCTTCAATCATAAATCCGCTTTTTTTACAAACCTTCCCATCAACAACAACATAGCCGCCTTTTATCAATTGTTGGGCTTTGCTTCTTGTTTCTGTTATACCACGTTTTGCCAATGCAATATCTAATCTTTCCTTCATATAAAAAATCTATATATAAAATCTTAAATTATCAACAAAAAGAATCAACTTGAAAGAATTACTTTAAATTCCGCACCATCTTTGACGTTTTTAACCTCAATTTTGCCGCCTATATGCTTTTCTACAATAATCTTGCTCATATATAGCCCTAAGCCCGTTCCATCTTTTTTGCTCTTTGTGCTAAAGTAGGGCTCAAATATTTTATCCAAAATAGACTCTTCAATTCCACCGGCATTATCCCTAACAAATATAATTATCTTATCGTTCTCTTCCTTGGTTTCAATCTCTATCAATGGATTTTCAACCTTTCTATCGATTAAGGCATCCCTTGCATTATTTATCAAATTCAATATGACATGTTTTAGCTCGTTAGGATATGTATATATTTCTCTATTGCAGTTTAGATTCATAACTATTTTTATATTTTTAGATTCTATATGCTCTTTTGTTATCTTGAGAATGTTGGTTATTAAATTATCCACACACACATTCTCTTTTTCTTTATCAGGCCTAAAGAAATTCCTAAAATCGTCTATGGTGTTGCTTAAGTGTTTTATATATTCTTTCATACTATCCAACTTCTCTTTAACAAACTGCTCATCGTAATTTCCAAGCTCAATCCTTAATAATACGGAATTTACGGTTGCTGATATGGTATTCAATGGCTGTCTCCATTGATGGGCAATCATACTCAAAAGCTCTCCCATTGAAGCAAGCTTTGATTGTTGCATCATTATATTATCTTTTAGCCTGTTCTTTTTTATCTCTTCCTCAATCCTTTTTTCAAGAGTTCTATTTAGCTCATTTAGCTCTTGTTGGAGCCGCTTTATTTCTGTGATATTGACGGCAGAACCAACCCGCACCTTTTCTTTGTTAATGGTTATATAGTCGCTCTTTGCAAAAGCATATACAATCGCGCCGTCTTTTCTTACAAATTCCACCTCATATGGCTGTATATGTTCCTCTTTCATCTTCTTGGATACAATAGCTTTGTATTTATCCGAAAACAGATCAAGCATTCTTTTTCCTATCAACTCACTCTTTTCGTATCCGAGTATCTTGCATGTTACATCGTTTGCATCTATGCATATACCGTCTTTACAGATAATAATCATCTGGATAGTTGAATTTATCAGAATCTCGATGTTATTAAGAGACTCTTCAAGCATATCTTTAGTTTTACGCAATTTTTGATTTGTCCTGTTCACAAAATAGATAATCAAAGAAAAAACAAACAGAACTACTGAGACTATTATCAAAATTTTCAATATTGTATGCTTATATTCCTTGGTAGCTTCACTGTTTATCTGCCGAGAGTATATTTTATCAATGTCGCTTTTGGATATTTCGCTCAAGCCTTTATTTAAAATATCAACAAGCATAGGCATATCATTCCTTATCGCCATCCTTAAATCGTATCTTATACCTGAATCGCCTATAATTACAATATCTTTAAAACCATACTTTTTTATATAATAGCTGGCGACCGGCAGTGTTGCAACTGTATAGTACGCCTTTCCTTTTTGGACATACTCAAAGGCTTCTTTAAAGCTATCTGTTTCTATTATGTTTATTTTATGATACGTCTTTTTCAGCTTGCTTATAAGCCCTGAACCTCTCTTTCTTGTCATAGGCTTATCAAGCAACATATCTATACCATTTACAAATTCTTTATCGTTTTTTGCAAAGATAAACAGCTCATAGTGCATATAAGGCTTGGTAAAGAGCGCATATTCATCTCTTTTTTTGGTTTCTATAGCCGAAGGAAGCAAGTCGCATTTTTTTTCTTTTAAAAACTTTTGCGACTGTACCCAACTGTTAGTGGGCACCCTTACAAAATTTAAGCCTGTTATTTGATGAATCTTTTTTAACACACCTATGGATATACCTTTAGCTTTTCCATCACTAAGATATTCTATTGGCGTCCAATCAGGGTTTGTGCATATCTTTATCATCCTATGTTTGTTTATAAAGTCCAGCTCTTCCTTGCTCAAAAGGCTTTTATATGAAGGCTTGTATAAAAAATTATCCAATTTTATATGATGTCTTTTAATATTCATTATATCTTTAAAATTACACGCAATTTCTTTAACGATATTTCTGTCTATATAACCAACAGGAAACACATCGGGCATCATCACATTTTCTATGGCGTTGGCTTCAAATGCCAAAGCCTTTATGCTTTTTTGTTTTGAGTATTTATTGTATATGAGATTAACTATCTCTTTCTTGTGTTTAAGCGCATACTCCCAACCCTTTATTGTTGCATCGACAAAACGCTTCACTATTTCAGGGTGAGCATCAAGTTCTTTTTTCGATGTAAACAGGTTGCCTGAATATGTAAATATTCCGTAGTTTGACGGGTCTATTATATTATACTTCACATGCAATTTATTGAGTTTATAGGGTTGATTTGTGATGTATATCGCAACAGCATCCACCTTTCCTTCAATAAACGGTTTAAGAGAATAGCTGTTTTTTACAAGCATTATATCCTTTAGCTTTATGTGGAATTTTTGAAGTAACAGTCCAAGGCTTGTAAATTTAAACTCATTTTCATTTGACATTATTTTCTTATTTTTTAGCTGAAGTGGCGTCATTATGGATGGCTTGGTTGCCAAAACCAAGGGAGAACGCTTGAACAGGTTTGCAAGCAAAACAACCGGTTTGTTTAAAATCATCGATGCAAAAATTTCACTGTCTGCAACACCAAAATCAGCCTTGCCGCTTAAAACATCATTCAAAACGCTTCCGCCATTGTACTCTTTTATTACGACATTTAATCCTGCCTTTTTATAAAATCCTTTCTCCTTAGCGGCAATATATCCGGCAAATTCAAACTGATACTTCCAATTAAGCTGCAAAGTTATTTTATTATCTGCGTATGAATTAAAGGATATTAAAAATATAAGAAGAATAGACAGAAAAATTCTTTTAGGATTTATACGACAAAACATCAGGTTTTCCAATATAATAGCCCTGAGAATAATCTATGCCAAGATTGCACACTATCTTAAAAATTTCTTCATCCGATACAAATTCCGCTATCGTTTTATAACCCTGCTTATCGGCAAAATTCTTTATCGTTTCAACTATATTCAAACTGCTTTTATCCGTAGTTATATTTTTGATAAGACTCGCATCTATTTTTAAGTAATCAGGCTCGTATTCCAAGAGTCTTGAGAAATTTGAATATCCACTACCGAAATCGTCTATAGATATCTTTACGCCCAATGATTTCAGTTCTTTTATAAATTTTTTTACTACATTAACATGCTGAATACCTTCATCCTCCAACAGTTCAACAACAAGATATTTTGCTATATCTTTATCTTCTTTCAGTCTTTCTAATATATCGTTTCTAATGTATCTATCTTCTATATCGATAGCCGAAAAATTTAATGATAACTCTTTTTTTATATGTTTTGCCGCATTTAAAACATTATCAAACACAATACGCGTAATTTGTTTATAGTATTTACCTATCTTTGCAACCTCTAAAAAATCATAAGGCGTATGCACATTACCTTTACTATCTATCAATCTAACCAAAGATTCATATTTTTCGATTTTTTTTGTTTTATTGTTATAAATAGGTTGATAATGCAACGCAATCCTGTCGTTATTTATGGCATCCTTAATCATTTTGAGTTTTTCTATATTTTCTTTGGCTTTTTTATGAACTTCAAGAGATAATTTATCTGCCCATATCACATCGGACTTTTCTTTAATTGCCCTTTTTATACCCAGCCTAGCGTTTTCTATTATGTTGTCTTTTTCAAAAGCAAAACTCAGTATAACATCTATATCATATTCATATCCATCAAATCTAACAATTGTTTTCCTTATATTTTCTTGAAAAATCCTTATATCTTCCAAAAATTTACTTATACTTTTAGATTCATCATATTCCCTTAAAAATACAAACTCACCGTTTCCCATATTGAAACTATATTCAAAACTGCAGCCTTTAGGGAAAAGATTTATTGCCTTTTTAAAGAACTCTTCTTCCATACGCTCTATAGTTTTTGCGTCGTATAGATTTTCCAAATCTTCATAATCTTCTATTTTACAAAGCAGCAAAACAGGCTTTTCTATCTCTTCTATCTTATCCCTTAATAGTTTTTTGGGATTCATTACGTCTGTTATGTCGTGTCTCACTGCGATATATTCAATTATATCGCCATCTTTATTTAAGATAGGAGCTATGGTGGCTTTCATATAAATTGCTTTTCCATCTTTGGTTCTATTCTTAATAATACCGTACCATATTTTTTTACTTTTAATTGTATCCCAAAGATTTTTAAACACAGACTTGGGCATATCC
>JAMOQJ010000037.1 GCA_027064065.1 Desulfurellales bacterium | reverse complement strand
CAAAATTTGCTGCCATAAGAGCAAAGGAATTAAATATTGACTTAAACGATTCCGTGATGGCATCTGACGGATTCTTCCCGTTTAGAGATAGCGTAGATACGGCGCATGAATTAGGTGTCAAAGCCATCGTTCAACCCGGCGGCTCAATAAGAGATAGCGAAGTAATTGAAGCAGCTAACGAGTTTAATATACCGCTTTTGTTTACAGGCGTAAGGCATTTTAGACATTAGAAGTTGGATGGGTGAATGAGTGTATGGGTGAATGGGTAGAAGAGTGGATGAGTAGCCGAGCCGTCAGTTTGACGGCTTGGGGTGATGAGTTAATGAGTGGAAGAAGTGTTAAGTGTTAAGTGTTAAGTGTTAAGTGTTAAGTAAGATAAAAGAAGAAAAAGAGGATGCCCAATCCTGCCACTTCCGAGGTGGAAGAATGGGGGGCATAAAGAGTTAATAAAAAAACAAATCCAACGGGAGGCACTATGGAAGCCGTTGTATTGGCAGCAGGGAAAAGTACAAGAATGAAATCTAAAACAAGCAAAATATTTCATAAAATTGCAAACAGACCTGTTATATTTTACGTTATACAAGCATTAGAAAATTACAAAATCCACATAGTTGCAAATAACGAAAATCACGAAACCTTAAAAGAAATGTTCCCAAATTGCCAAATTCACATACAGAAAGAACAGAAAGGGACGGGTGATGCTCTAAAATCGGCCATAGACCATATTCAGGAAAATGCCTTTATCGTAGTAAATGGAGATACGCCGCTAATTAAAAAAGAAGATTTGCAAAAAGCAAGGTTGTTCTTTGAATCTAAAAACCTTGATTGCCTTGTTTTGGTTGCAAAACTTAAAAACCCATACGGATACGGCAGAATAGTAAAAGACTCAAACGGTTTGAGAATAGTCGAAGAAAAAGACGCAACGGAAGAAATAAAAAAAATAAACGAGATAAACAGTGGAATATATATATTCAAAACAGAATTTGTAAAAAAATCCATCAACGACATAGAAAACAACAACAAAAGCAATGAATATTACATAACCAATTTAGTGAAAATGACAAACAACATCGACACGATTGAAGTAGATAAAGAAAATATTTTGGGCATAAATACTAGAAAAGAGTTATCTAACGTCGGGAAAATTATGCAACAAAGAATTATAGACAAGTTCGACGATGTTACCTTCATAGACCCGAATTCTATATACATAGACTACGACGTTTCGATAGGAAGTGATTGTATTATCTATCCAAACGTAAGCCTTCGCGGAAAAACAAAGATAGGTAATAACTGCACGATAGATATAGGAAGTGTAATAGAAGATTCCGTATTAAAAGACAATGTTAAGATAAAACCCTATAGCGTAATAGAAGAAAGTTTAATAGAAAAAAACGCTCAAATTGGACCTTTTGCCCACTTAAGACCGTTATCCACCATAGGCGAAGAAGTCAAGATAGGCAATTTTGTCGAAGTAAAAAAATCCGTCTTAAAGAAAGGCACAAAAGCAAGCCATTTAACATATATTGGCGATGCGGAACTTGGTGAAGATGTAAACGTCGGATGCGGAACAATAACATGCAACTATGATGGATATCAAAAACATAAAACAATCATTGGCGATAGAGTCTTTATAGGCTCAGACGTCCAACTCGTAGCGCCCGTTGAAGTTGAGCATGACTCTCTAATAGCCGCAGGGACAACCGTAACCAAACATGTCGAGCCGTTTAGTTTAGTTTTATCAAGGGTTCCTCAGGTCAACAAACCCGGATGGGTTAAAAGATACAGAGAATATATGGAGAAAAAATTAAACCAAAAGAAAAAATAATATACACAACATATAAGCAATGCTGTTTATAAAAAGAAAGCAATATTACGAAATGGCATCATTAGGGAAAATGATGCTGTATAGCGCAACTGTGGGTGTAATAACCGGTTTTGGTGCCGTTTCATTTTTAATCGCAACACACTTTTTTTCCGTCTATATCTTGGGTGGCCTTGCCGGATATCCTACATTTGAACCGGCTGGAGAACCTAAGATATTCGAAGAAATCCATGCAAAATTTTCGCCATTAATACTTCTATCTATCACAACAATAGGAGGTTTAATTTCTGGAATACTCGTATATACCTTTGCACCCGACGCTGAAGGACACGGAACAGACGCCGCAATTGAAGCATATCACACAAAAAACGGATTTATCCGCCCAATAGTTCCCATAATAAAAATGATAGCATCAGCTATAACGCTTGGAAGCGGCGGAAGCGGCGGAAGAGAAGGACCAATAGCTCAAATAGGTGCAGGCTTTGGCTCATATTTTGCAACAAAACTAAAACTAACCAAAAAAGAAAGAAGGATACTGCTGGTATCCGGCATGGGAGCAGGAGTCGGTGCAATATTCCACTCGCCTATGGCGGGCGCAATCTTTGCGTGTGAAGTATTATACAGGGATGTTGAACTTGAGAGTGAGACATTCATATATACAGTCATCGCATCTATCGTTGCGTATTCCGTATTCTCTTTCATATTTGGCTGGAAACCGCTGTTTTTAACACCATCTTTTCACTTTAACAATCCCATTGAATTAATTTCTTATACATTTTTGGCTTTAAGTGTCGGTATATTTGCTATCTTTTATATTAAAATATTTTATGGCACAAGAAATCTATTTAAAAAAATAAAAATCAAACCACATTTCAAGCCGGCAATAGGTGGATTTTTAGTAGGCTTAATCGGCATACTGGTTCCCGATGCCATATCTATGGGATACGGAGCGCTTCAAAAAGCCTTGATGGGGGAGCTTGCAATAAAAACACTAATACTCATAGCCGTTTTGAAGGTTTTTGCAACATCATTTACTATTTCAAGTGGCGGAAGTGCCGGCGTATTTGGGCCATCTATGGTGATAGGCGGAGTCTTAGGTGGAGCTATCGGTTTAATTATGCATAATATATCACCAATATTAGCATCTGAGCCCGGCTCATTTGTGCTTGTCGGTATGGTAGGATTTTTTAGTGCTGCTGCAAACACACCTTTTTCAACAATTGTTATGGTAACAGAGATGACAGGAAATTATCACCTTATTGTGCCTTCTATATGGGTTGCGGGAATCTCATATCTGGTAGCTCAAAAGTGGTCTATATACGAAAAGCAGGTTAAAAATAGAAGATTTTCGTTAGCCCATAAATACGAATATGCCAAAGATATGCTTGAAGAGATATATGTTAAAGACATTATGCATAAACATTTTACATCGATACGCCCTACAACATCCCTGAAGGATATATATAAAATATTATCTGACTCAAAGGATGATGACCTTATAGTCATAGACCATCACGATAAGCTGTCAGGTATTGCTTCAATAAAAACATTAACGAATCTACTTGGACAACCTGAACTTGAAGATGTAGTAATAGCAAAGGATGTGTCAAATGAAGAAGTGCTCACTACAACACCTGACGAAAATTTGCACTCTCTTTTGCATAAAATAGGATTTAAGGATATAAATGTTATACCGGTGGTAAAAACAAAAAATTCAAAAAAAGTAATAGGAATAGTTAAAAGAAAAGATATAATAAACGCATATAACAAGGCAAAAGAAAGTATACTAAAATATGCCTAACCACATTGAAAAAGAAACTGTGAAATGGTATAAAATATTGCCAATAAGAAAGAGGTAGTATGTGCGGAATAGTAGGATATTTAGGTAACGAAAAAGCGTTAAACATACTCTTAAATGGCTTAAGCGCTTTGGAATATAGAGGATACGATTCAGCCGGCGTTTCCATAAAAACCGATAACAACATACATACAGTCAAAACAAAGGGTAAAATAGTCGATTTAATGTCTTCAATAATAGAAAGCAAAACCGATTTAAACGGAACAATAGGGATAGGCCATACAAGATGGGCAACCCACGGCTCACCAACAACCAACAATGCTCATCCGCACTTTACAGATAGGGTATCAATTGTCCACAACGGCATAATAGAAAACTACAGAGAGCTCGAAGAATTATTAAAAAGCAACAATATAACAAAAAAAACCGACACAGACACGGAAGTCATCGCCCTTTTAATAGATATGTTTCTAAAAGAAAAAAGCCCTAAGGACGCCTTCTTGAGCGCAATCGAGCTCTTAAAAGGAAGTTACGCCATAGCTGCCATATTCAAAGACGAAGACACTATAATGCTTGCCAAAAATGAGAGCCCGCTTGTTATCGGATTAAAGGAGAATGCCACATATATAGCAAGCGACATATCGGCTTTGATAGAATACACCGATAGGTTTATATTTTTAGAAGATAAAGATATAGCATTCATAACCAAAAATTCCATAGAAATTTTAGATAAAAATCAAGAAAAAGTCGAAAGAAAACCAAAAACAGTAGCATGGTCTAAAGAATCGGCTCAAAAGGGTGGATTTAAACATTTTATGATAAAAGAGATAGCAGAAGAATCTGAAGCTGTTAGAAACACTATTCAATCAAGAATAGACGAAAAAGGCAACATATACATAGACGAAGAGATAGGCATAGACAAACAATTCCTAAAGAATATTGACAAAATAACAATCGTTGCATGCGGAACAAGCTATTATGCAGGACTTGTCGCAAAACCCATACTTGAGCAATACACCGGCGTTTTTGTAAATGTTGAAATAGGCTCAGAGTTTAGATATTCATCACCAATCTTTTCAAACAACAACCTATTTATAGCCATATCCCAATCGGGAGAAACAGCCGACACCAAAGAGTCTTTAAGGTTTGCAAAAGAAAAAGGATTAAAAACACTGTCAATCGTAAATGTTAAAGAGAGTGCAATAGCGAGAATGGCGGATGGTTGCATATATACACTTGCAGGACCTGAAATAAGCGTCGCATCAACCAAAGCATTTGTATCTCAACTTGCGGTTTTATATATGCTTGCTTTCTATCTGGGAAAAATTAAAGGTAAAAACACAAAAAATCAGATTACAGAATTGCTCAAAATCCCGTCAAAAATGCAAGAAACCTTCGAAAACTCAAACAAAACAGTAAAAGATTTGGCAAAAAAATACCATCAATACAACAACTTTTTATATCTCGGAAGAGGATTGATGCACCCGATAGCGCTTGAAGGAGCGTTAAAACTTAAAGAGATATCATACATACACGCTGAAGGATATCCGGCAGGCGAAATGAAACATGGACCTATCGCTTTAATAGATGAAAACACACCGACCGTTTTGGTTACACCAAATATAGAACCATTTTATTCTAAAACCATATCAAATGCAGAAGAGATAAAAGCAAGAAACGGTAAAATAATAATGCTATCCGATAAAGATACGGCAGTTGCGGATGATATGATAAAAATAAGTGCTATAGATTATGAATTTACGCCATTTCTTTACGTAATTCCATTACAGCTGTTTGCATACTACATAGCACTATACTTAGGTCATGATATAGACCAGCCAAGAAATCTGGCAAAGAGCGTTACTGTAGAATGAAAACCTCTATTATTTCCGAGTTCTTTTTCATTATACAAAATATAAAACGTTCTCAGACAGGAAAATGGTTTATATATGCAACATTGACAGGCGTTGCCGTGGGCTTAGGTGCAATAGTGTTTTTTGTTTTATTGGACTTAACAAGTGTATTCTTATTAAACCACGTAAGCGGCTTTCCATTCAGTCATCCCATAAACGAAAAACCTTTACTTGAATTAATTCATAAACCGTTTAATAAGGTTATTTTTATTATAATAGCAACAAGCGGTGGATTTTTAAGTGGACTTATTATGCACCTTGTAGCAGTCGAAACAAAAGGTGGAGGAACTGGAGAAGTTATAAAATCATACCACAACAACATACCAATAAGAGCCAGAGTTCCTTTTGTTAAAACTATAGTATCGGTTTTATCCTTAGGTGTTGGCGGAGCCGGCGGAAGAGAAGGTCCTGCTGCACATATAGGAGCAGGCTTGGGCTATAGAATAGGTAAATTATTGCATTTGAGCGACAAGGAAAAAAGAATAATGATGATTTGCGGAATGGCAGGCGGCATAGGAGCAATCTTCAGAAGTCCTATGGGTGCTGCTATCTATTCTACGGAAGTGCTTTATAAAGACGTAGATTTTGAGCATGAAGCGCTTTTACCTGCGGCTATATCTTCAATAATAGCATATTCGATATTTTCGGCAAAATTCGGATGGGTGCATATGTTCTCTACACCACTAATGAAATTTCAAAATCCATTAGAGCTCATATCTTATACTGTTTTGGCTCTTGTATGTGCTGTAAGTGGTATCTTTTTTATCAATGTTTTTAACTCGGTATCAAAAATGTTTGGAAAAATCAACGCTCCACTATACATAAAAACAGCCTTAGGCGGATTGATTATAGGAATATTGGGTGCGCTAATGCCAGATAGCGTAGGCATGGGTTACGGCATAATGCAAAACGCCTTTTTAAACAAAACAACATTTACAGCCTTGTTGCTTATCGGTGTTATTCGTATGTTTGCAACAAGCGTAACCATAGGAAGCGGAAATAGCGCCGGTATGTTTGCGCCAAGTCTTGTTATAGGTGCTGCAATAGGCGGCGGATTTGGCGGATATCTACACTCAATTGCACCATATATGGTCGACAATCCGGCATCATTTGCGTTAGTTGGGATGGCAGGTTTTTTTGCAGCAACGGCAAAAACACCGCTATCTGTTATCATACTCGTCGCCGAAATAACCGGAAATTACGAACTAATTGTTCCGTCTATGTGGGTTGTTGCAATAAGTTTTCTTTTAAGCTCAAGATACAGCATAGAGCACTATCAGGTTAAAGACAGAGCCCACTCAAAGATACATAAATACGAATACATTAAAGACGTCTTGGAAAATATAAAGGTAAAAGACCTTATGCATAAAAAATTTGAATATGTAGATAATTCAGCAAAACTATCAACTATATACAACATACTATCAAAAACAAAACAGACCGATATTCCCGTATTGAGCAAAGATAAAAAAATATCAGGTATTATCACTCTGCATGTTTTAAAATCAATATTGGGAGAAAGCGAGCTATCTGAATTTTTGGTTGCTGAAGACATAGCCAATAGAGATGTCATTACGGCAACACTGGATGAAAACTTGAATAATATTATGCACAAGATAGGATTTAAAGAGATAAATACCATACCTATTGTAGATGAAAATGGAAAAATAATAGGAATAATAACAAGAAAGGATATAATAAAATCTTATAATGACGCAACAAAAAGCCTTAAACATCTTAGAGCCGCTCAATGAAAAACAAAAAGAAGCGGTCTTAGAAAACGATACAAACCTTTTAATAATAGCCGGTGCTGGAAGCGGAAAAACAAAAACCATAACCCATAAGATAGCCTACATACTGGAAAACAACCTTGCAAAACCACATGAGATACTGGCACTCACATTTACTAACAAAGCAGCAAACGAAATGAGAGAGCGCATAGAAAAAATGGTTAAATCCCAAGCAAAAAACATGTATATAGGAACATTTCATTCAATAGCACTGAGAATATTAAGAAATGAAGGTTTTAATTATACAATCTACGACACAAAAGACCAAGAGGTTTTAATAAAAGAAATACTTAAAGGCTTTAATATAGATAAAAAGAAATACCCGCCGAAAATGTTTTTATCAAAAATATCATACTACAAACTCAATCTAAAAAATTTCGATGAAATACCTACAGCAACACCAATTGAAACACTCATTCAAAAGGTTTATAAAGCATACGAAACAAAGTTACAGGAAGCAAAAGCCGTTGACTTCGACAATATAATAATCAAAGCCATAGAGCTATTGAGCAATGATTCATTAATAAGAAACAAATACTCAACAAGGTTTAAGTATATATTTATAGACGAATATCAAGATACAAACTACCCACAATATATTTTTGTAAAATTGCTATACAATGGAAACAACAAGGTATGCGCCGTAGGAGACGAAGACCAATCCATCTACGGTTTTAGAGGCGCAGATGTAGGCAATATATTAAACTTTTCAAAAGAATACGAAAATTGTAAAGTTGTAAAACTTGAGAAAAATTACAGGTCTGTTCAAGAGATACTTGATGTAGCAAACAGCTTAATTTCAAAAAACAACTTCAGAAACAAAAAAGAGCTCTACTCTGAAAAAAAGGGCGGTAATATAGATATAGTATCTCTGCCGTCGGATATTGATGAAGCCTATTTTATAGCAAACAAAATATCAAAACTTCATAAAAACGGCGAAAATCTCAACGATATAGCTATTCTTTACAGAACAAACTCTCAATCAAGAATAATAGAAGAATACTTGGTTAAATATTCAATACCTTATAGAATTGTAGGCTCAAAAAAGTTTTTTGATAGAAAAGAAGTTAAAGACACTATAGCATACCTAAAACTTGTAAACAACAAAGACGATGATGTGTCATTTTTAAGAGCCATAGAATCACATCCAAGAGGCATAGGGAAAAAATTAATAGAAATAATACAATCCAAGGCTGAAAAAGAAGGGTTATCCTATTTTGATTCATCCATAGCTTTAATAGAATCGAATGAGCTTACAAACAGACAAAACACATCCCTAAAAAATTTTATTGATGTGTTTAATAATATTGATATAGACAAAGAACATTTGGCAAGCAGCGTTATAGATATGGTTTTCGATGCAAGCGGATATCATAAATATCTTGAAGATTCAAAAGAATATGGTAGAATAGACAATATTATGGAGCTTAAAAATGCTGCAGGAAATAGCAATCTAAGTGATTTTTTGGAAAGTGCGTCTTTGTCTGACTATTCTAACGAAATAAAAGAAGAAACTGATATGGTTAGTTTAATGACAATACACGCTTCAAAGGGTTTGGAATTTAATAGTGTTTTTGTGGTTGGAGTAGAAGAAGGCCTTTTCCCTAATGCCACACTAAAAGAGACAGAACTCGATATGGAAGAAGAAAGAAGGCTTTTTTATGTAGCTATCACAAGGGCAAAAGAAAATTTATTCATCAGCTACTCAGCATCAAGAAGAGGAAAGGCTCAAATACCTTCAAGATTTTTAAAGGATATCAACATAAAAAAACAACACAAACAAAGCTCAAATAACAACATAGACATAAAAAGAGGCACAAAGGTAAACCATGCTCTATACGGAAAAGGAATAGTGTTGTCTGTAGACAACAACGATTCTGTTACAAAATTAACTATAAATTTTTACAAAAACGGCATAAAAAAAATATTATCAAAAGATAGAAATCTGGAACTTATTTAATGGAGGGTTCTCATTATGGCTAGTTTAGAAGAAAGATTTAATCAGTTTAACACAAACCTTGCTTTGGCGAATATAAGAATGAAAAAACTAAACGCAAGTTTTGACGACGAAAAATTGGATGTTCCGCCAGATACTCAACAGGTTTACATCGATAAAGAGTCATACTACCAAATATTGGCTGACAACTTTGTAAGGGTTTTTCAGGAATATACTCTAAGAATAGCAAACAAAAACAACAAAGACGATGTTTTTGTTCTGATAGAGACAACATTCTTGATGGACTTTCAAACAGGCGGTCCAATTGACGATGAAATTTTTGAACTATTTTCTCAATCGACCGTTTTAATAGATAGTTGGCCATACTTTAGGGAAATCGTTCAAAATGCTTTGATAAGAATGGGGCTTGCACCTGTTATTATTCCACCTATACAGTTTACACCACCGGCAGAACAGCCTCAGCAATAGCCATGAATTTGGTCATAGATGGCTCTTTTGATGAGATAAACCTATCTATTTTTAAAGAAAAAGAGCTTGTTTATGACCTTTTTGTTTCTTCTTCATATACGCATTCAAAAATATTGGTTGGTATTCTGGATTTTGCCCTAAAGAGTTTAGATGTTGATATAGCTGAGATAAAAAACGTTTATGTTTGTATAGGTCCTGGCAGATATACATCGTTGCGTGTAGTGCTTTCAACTATCAAAGGCATCTTTTTTGAACGACTCAAATACATCTATACCGTAAACAGATTGGACTTAATGGCGGCAAACATCAACCGCATAGATAAACCTTTTAGAGTTGTATGCAAAACATCGCCATCTATCATCTATTGCGCCGACTATATAAACAAAAATGGCATAGTGTCAAGGATAAGTAGTATGCAACGAATAGAAAAAGAAGATTTTGAAACAGAAAAACCAAATAAGGAATCCTTAACAAAAAACATATTCCTTATAAATCCTAAACAGATTAGCAAAATAGAATTAGAAAAACTCACACCTATCTATTAAAGGAGAATTTATGGCTTACATCTACCCTTTTAAAGGTTTGAAATACTCTAATATGAAAAAAGAGGTGGTTGCCCCACCCTACGATGTCATTGATAAACATTACAGAGAACAACTAATCCAAAACAGTGAACACAATATTGTTAAAATAGTTCTACCAGATTCATACGACAAAGCAAAAGAACTCTTAAACGAATGGCTTAACAGCAACATTCTAAATATGGACGATGATTGCTTTTACTATTTATACACAGCCCAATATGAATTTGACGGCATAAAAAAAACAGTAAAAGGGTTTCTCGGTGCTTTAAAACTTGAAGAGTTCGGCGGCAACATCAAGCCTCACGAAAAAACGCTAAAAGGACCAAAAATAGACCGATTTAATCTAATAACAAAAACAAACGCTATGTTTTGTCCCATAATGGGCATATACGAGTCAAACAAAACCATATCGAAAATAATAGACAACATAATCTTAAGCGAACAACCGATAATAGACGTGGAATTCGAACATATCACACACAAAATCTATCGCATAAAGAATACGCAAACAATACACCTTGAGCTTAAGGACAAAAACATAATCATAGCCGACGGACACCACAGATATGAAACTGCTTTAATGATAAAGGAATATTTCAACAAACAAGGCATAAAAGACGGCGGATTTAACTATATAATGACGCTGTTTGTAGATTCAAAAGACGGCGGATTAAGCCTGTTTCCTATACACAGATTGGTAAAAAAAGTCGATAGTTTTGAAAAATTTTTAAGCGACCTAAAAGAGTACTTTACGATAACAAAAGACATACAAAACTGCGATTTTGTTATGTATCACGACAAGCAATACTACTGCCTTAAATTTAAACCAAAAAGAGACGATGACCTTATCAAAGGACTTGATGTAAGTATCTTTGAAGACTACATCTATAAAAGAATTTTAAAACTCACAGATGATGACATAAAAAATCAACACATAGCAGGATATGCGCATTCTAAAGAAGAAGTCATAAATACTGTAGACAACAAAGAAGCCGAAATAGGCTTTATTTTAAACCCAATGAACTACGACGATTTGGTAAAAATCGCAAATAACGGACTAACAGTTCCGCAAAAATCGACATTCTTTTATCCTAAAATTCCATCGGGCTTGATTGGATACCATTTCGACAGCATTAAGGAGTGTGAAGATGTTTGAAATAACGATTAAAAGCGATTTTGCCGCCGCTCATAGACTAAACAACTATCAAGGCGCTTGCGAAAATCTTCATGGACACAACTTCATAGTAGAAGTAAGCGTAACATGCAACAAGCTTGATGAATCATACATAGCAATAGACTTTAAAGAACTAAAAAGAATTGTAAAAGAAATTGTAGGTAAGTTAGACCACACATATTTAAACGACCACGATTATTTTAAAAATACAAACCCAACATCTGAAATGATAGCAAAATACATCTATGAAAATCTAAAGGGCAACCTAAACGAAAATTGCAAACCGAAAAGTGTAAGCGTATACGAAACAGAAAACTCTAAAGCGACCTATTTTGAGGAGTAAAAATGGATGAGATAAAACTAACATTCAGTAATTTTATAATATCGTTGGCGCAGACGGCATATGTTCAGTTGGGAATAATAGAAGACCCTTTCTCAAAAGAAAAAAGAAAAGAATTAGAGCAGGCAAAGGGCACGATAGATTTGATAGATATGTTAAAAGAAAAAACAAAAGGAAACTTGACCGAAGAAGAAGAAAAGTTGATAAATGAAGTTTTATACGATTTAAGAACAAAATATCTATATGAAACAGACAAAGATAAAAAATGAACGCAAAAATTAGCGAAATATTCTATTCGCTTCAGTTGGAAGGCTCGTTTATAGGCTATCCTGCCATATTTATAAGATTTAGCGGATGCAATCTAAACTGTGATTTTTGCGATACGAAATACGCATTAGACGAAGGTATTAAGAAAAACAAAGAAGAGATATACGAACGGATAAAACGCTTTAATACAAAAAGAATTATATTCACAGGCGGAGAACCAGCATTATACGATGACTTTATGGCAGATTTTATGAAAACATATTACGATTACGAATACTTCATAGAAACAAACGGCACAATATTTATAGAGCAAAGTATAAAAAAACTAAAGCATATAGTTGTCAGTCCAAAATTTTTTGCTATAGATGAAGACGTGCTCAATCTTTTTAACAAACATTCTAACAGCGTAGAGTTTAAATTTATAATAGATAATGAAGACGACATAAAACAAACAGAACGGTTAACAGATAAACTAAAACTTAAAAATATCACCTTGCAACCCTTATTTGACAACGACAAACCAATTGAGCAATACATTAAAAAAACTGCAAAAATTATAGAGCTATTCAAAAAAAGCAACCTTACAAACAAAAACGCAAGACTTATCATTCAAAACCAAAAAATTATCTACAACCAACAAAGGGGTGTGTAATGAAAAAAGCTTTAGTAATTTATTCAGGCGGTCTTGATTCAACAACATGTCTGTTTTGGGCTTTAGATGAATTTGATGAGGTTCAAACCATAACATTTAACTACAATCAAAGACATAATATAGAGATAGAATATTCAAAAAAAACATTGGAAATAGCAGAAAAAATAAAAAACAAAACCGTAAAAACTCACTACTTTTCCATAGACCTATCTCAAATAGGCGGAAATGCACTTACCGATTTAAGTATAGACGTTCCTAAAAATAGAGATGAAAAAATTATGGAAAAAGAGATTCCCATAACTTATGTGCCGTTCAGAAATGGAATATTCTTATCCATAGCCGCAGCCATTGCCGAAAAAAATGAAATTACAAACATTATAGGTGGATGGAATATGTTGGACTATTCGGGATATCCCGATTGTAGAGACGATTTTCTTAATGCATTTGAGCAATCCATAAATTACGGCACAAAAATGGGCTCTGAAGGTAATAGATTTAAAATACTTACACCGCTTATAAAAATGAGAAAATCAGAAATAATACTATTTGGAAAAGAACATCAAGCCGACTATTCATACGCATACTCATGCTACAATGGATTAAAAGAGCCGTGCGGAGAGTGCGATTCCTGTATTTTAAGAAGAAAAGGTTTTGAAGAAGCAAAATTAAAGGATGATTTCCTTGTCAGAATTGGAAAGGCTTGAAAAAGAGTTCTATATGCAAGATACATTAACCGTAGCAAAAGAACTGCTTGGTAAATATCTCGTCAAGAAAACAAAAAATGGTATCATAGGCGGTATGATTGTAGAAACGGAAGCCTATATCGGACCTATGGACGATGCTGCGCACTCGTTTAATTTTAGAAAAACAAAAAGAAATGAAGCTATGTATGAAGAAGGCGGCATTGCTTATGTTTATCAAATCTATGGTATGCACCACTGTTTAAATGTAGTAACAAACAAAAAAGACAATCCTGAAGCAGTTCTGATTAGAGCGATAGAACCCATCTTCGGCATAGAAAATATGCAAAAAAATAGAAAAACAGACATAAAAAACCTAACAAACGGACCCGCAAAACTATGCAAAGCCATGGATATAGATAAAAGATATAATAAACACAGCTTTTTATCAGATGATTTTTTCATAGCACAAACACAGACACAACAACAATTTGAAATAGGGCAAACAAAAAGAATAAATATAGAATACGCCACAAACTACAAAAACAAACCGTGGCGATTTATAATAAAAAATAATCCGTATGTAAGCAGATGAAGGTAATAACAGCTCACAAGAATCCCGATTTTGATGCTATAGCAAGTTGTATCGCCGCAAAAAAACTATACCCTGACGCAAAGATAATATTCCCAAAACTACCTGAACGCTCCACAAAAAACTTTATGATACAATCAATAATATACCCGTATCTCGACAATAATAATATCGACACAAGCCAAATAGACACGCTAATCATAGTAGACACACATTCAAAAAAAAGAATTGAACAAAGATTTTCAGAAATTGTTGATAATGTTTATACGATTTGCTACGACCACCACGAAGAAGGTGATATAGATTGCAATGAATGTTATTGCACAAAGATAGGAGCAAACGTAACACAAATGCTCGAAAGAATATTTGAAAAAAACATCAAAATAGACGAAGCCGAAGCAACTATGTTTATGCTTGGAATATACGAAGATACGGGCAAACTATCCTTTTCGTCCACGACACCGAAGGATTTACTAATCGCTTCCAAACTGCTTGAGTTGGGAGCCGACTTGGATACCATAAGAAGCGTTTTAGAAGAAGTCCTAAGCGAAATGGATGTTTTGCTATTAAACGATATAATAAAGAATAAACGCGTATACGAAATAAATAACAAACGTATAGCGTTATCTTTTACATCTTTGGATGAATATGTGAGCAATGTGGCAAATATCGTAACAAAATTTATCTGGATAGATAAATTGGACGCCGCAATATGCATCTTCAGGATGGCATCAAGAATATATGTTATAGCACGCTCAAAAGATAATAGCATAAACGTAGCCGAAATCCTAAAAGACATAGGTGGTGGCGGACACCCACAGGCGGCAAGTGCAACCATAAAAGATATGACGCTTATAGAAGTTACCGAAAAATTAAGCTATTCCATAAAAACCAAGATTTTCAATAGCATAAAAGCCAAAGATATAATGAGTTTTCCGCCAAAATTTGTATATGCGAGCGACTCTTTAAAAAAGGTAAACGATATTATATCAAAAAGCGGTATGAACGCTTTGGTCGTTTTGGATGAAAACGACAGTGTAGTAGGCATCATAACAAGGCAGATAATA
>JAMOQJ010000036.1 GCA_027064065.1 Desulfurellales bacterium | reverse complement strand
AACCTTTTTCAAATCGCTTTTTATAAAATTGACAAACTTTTTGGGCGATAGTATTTTGATGTCGGGAAGCCAAGGATAAACCTGTTTTTTAAAATCAACCTGAAAATTATCGTCATCAGCTATATCAAAATTTATAATAAGGTTATTATTCTCATCCTTATTAACAATCTTTTGGTTTGAAAAATATGTTATGCCCTTCTCAGCCATTTCCAAAACTTTATGGCTAATCTGAGAAGACAATTGGGCTTTTATCGTAACCTTTTTTTGACCTATATACCAAATAGTTTTAGCGTTTCTAACCGTTTCATCTATCTTACCAATATCTATTTCTTCGGTAATTTTTTCTCCAATATCTATATCCGAAATGAAATCCACGATAAACGTTCTTAAAATCTTGTCGTTTTGTTTTTTTGCCAAAAGATACCAACCGTCTTCCATTATCAAAATCTTTAAAGGTATTACGTTGCTATATGTTTTTTTGATTTTTCTTGTTCTTCTTTGATATGTAAATGATATCATAGATTTTCTTTTTATAGCACGCGTTATATCGTCCACAATTCTCTGATTTACATCGTATTGAGACATATTAAAGCCAAGTATCTCAAACATAGAATAATCGCCATATTCCAGCAAATCTTTAAATTCTTCTTCTACCCTTTCCTTTCCCAATATCTTTTCAAGCAGTTTTAAAATATATTTTTGCTGCCTTTGTCTTATCATATCGCCTATTAACTTTGGTGGATTTTTATATTTAATTATTTTCTGTTTCCCTTTTTTTATTACCTCTAAAAAATTATCCAAACCGTGCTCTGCTATTACGGTTTCAACCATCTCTATATCGTGTTGAGCAGACCTTAAACTATAATCCCATCCTTTATCATCAAAATATCTTTTTATGTCTTGCGCAGTAACACCGTTTCTGTTGTCGTTTAACAATCTAATAATATGAAAAACTTTATAAAAGCTATTCATCTTTGCCATAAAATGCTCCACGAATTGATTTTAATCATTTTATACATTTTATATTATTTTCAAGAAAATGCAATATAACTTCGTATGATTATTGTAAATATATTAAGAGCCGAGTTCTTCAGAACGTTTTGTCGCTGCAACTACGGCATCGATAAAGGCTCCTCTTGTTCCTTTTCTTTCAAGCTCAGCTAAACCGTATATTGTCGTTCCGCCGGGTGAAGCTACCATATCCTTTAGTTCGGCTGGGTGTTTTTGTGTTTTTAATACAAGTTCTGCCGCTCCTTTTACCGTTTGGGCGGCTAATTTCAAGGCATCGGCTCTTCTTAGACCAACCCTAACTCCGCCGTCTGCTAAGGCTTCTATAACTTCAAAAATATAAGCTGGACCTGAGCCTGAAAGCCCTGTTACGGCATCCATATATTTTTCATTTCTTATAACTACAACTTCACCGACAAGGCTAAGAATCGCTATTGCCATCTCTTCATCGTCTTTTGTAGTTCTCGGACCGCAATAGATAGCCGACACAGCTTCTTTTACAATGGCTGCAACATTGGGCATAACCCTGATAAACCTGCCCTTCTTCAAAACAGAGCGCATTACTTCAACCTTAATGCCTGCGGCTATGGATATTATCAATTTACTGTTATCAACATAGGGATATATATCTTGCAAACATTCAAAAATATCAGCTGGCTGCACTGCTAAAATAATTATATCAGCTTCTTTTGCTAATTCAGGATTATCCATTATCTTAACATTAAACTTTCTTTGAACTTCATCGGCTGCAAATTTATCCGACACTATTATATTCTCACTCTCTATACCTTTGTTTAAAAGACCCGATATCAAAGCACCACCCATCTTGCCTGCGCCAATTAATCCTATAATTTTTTCTTTTAACATATCTACCTCCAAAAAGTTCTTGCAAAGATTATATAATTTTTAAACAATTCATCAAGTGCAAGAATGCATAATATCCAAACCCACAACCCAGCACTAAAATTTTATTTTCCTTAACCAATATATTAAATAAAAAATAATAGAAATAAATATTTAGCTAACAATATAATCTATATTAAAATTTTATCAACATTATAATCTTGTCATTCAGCAATTTTTTTAGTAGAATATTAAAAGTTATGTCTAAGGGTGAAAAAGTTTAACAATGAAAAAAATAAAATTGTCAAAACTCTTTATCATAGTTACTATAGTTGGCATAGTATTAACATCGCTTACTATTAGCATAGCTTGGATATATTATGCCTATGAAGATTTTAAAAACGATTCAGAGATAATGGAAAAAATCTATATAGAAGATAAAAAAGAGCTTTTAATTCATCGCGTTGACTCTGTAATAAATTATATAAATAGAAAAAGAGTCGACAATATGTGGAATCTTAAATCAAAAATAAGAAATAATACATATACAATTTATCAAACAGCATATAAAATGTATAATCTTAATAAAAATAAACTGACCGAAAAAGAATTAAAAAAACTAATCATAAACACAGTAAAATCAATAGAATTTGGCGACTCTTACGGATACTTCTTTATAGATGATTTTGAAGGCAATAAAATATATTCAAGCAAACATTCATGCTACCTATCCAATAAAATCTTTTATACCGATAAAAATAAAAAAGAGTATTTCATAAAAACAAGGTATAAAAAGTGTGGATTGTTGGGTTATGTAAAACTGTTCGAACCGTTTAATTGGTATATAGGCTACGCTGAAAAAACAGATATGTTTGAAAAAAAACTCCAAGAAGATGTTTTATATTATTTATCTACTTACAAATATGGAAAACATGAGCATGGCTATATATTTGCTGCAGAACTAATAAACATAAATGGCGGCAACTGCTTTGCAAGGGTGTTATCAAATCCAAACAAGCCTCACATAGTGGGCAAATGTATATCCGACAATGTTACAGACCCTAAAGGAAAATATTTTAGAAAACTATTCTTAAAGGACTTAAGAAAACAAGGCTATTCAATAATCCAATATGAATATAAAATACCCAATTCAGACAAAACCGGTCTAAAAATGTCCTATTTAGTTTTATATAAACCGTGGAACTGGATTATAGGCAGCGGTTACTATTTAAAGGATTTAAGAGCATCATTTATAGAATTTGCTATGAATGACTTTAAAAAAAGTCTTTCAAAAAAAATCACGGTTATTGCTATTTTATCTATTTTTATAATCATAATTCTATTTTTTGCGTATATAATTTTGTATAAAATAATAAGAAAAGACATAAAATTGATGGAAACGTTTTTTAAAGAATATCCAAATAAGAAAACCTTAGATATACAAAAATTCAATATATACGACATAGGGTATATAGCTGAGCAAATCAACAATATCTCCAACAAGGCAGAAACAGCATATTTAGAGCTAAAAAAAGCTTTAAATAGATATCAACTGCTTACTTTGTATATGCCCGACTGTCTCCTTGTTTACAATAAAAAGAATGACAAGATAATAATAAGCGATGCAAATAAATGCGTAGAAAAATATATGGGCAAGAAAAAAGAAGAAATGATAGGTAAAGATATCGAAGAGATATGTACGCGCACGCCTTTTGTTATACAAAAGATTAGAGAGGTATTTGAAAGTGGTATAACCATAAAATCAATAGACTATGTGAGTAATGTGCCTGCTTTAAATGAAGAAAAATATTTCTCATTTATAGTCTACAAACTCACAGATAATGAAGTTGTCGCCATCGCTAAAGATGTAACAGATAGCGTTCTCTTATTTAAAAATATAGACAAAGAAAAAGAAAGATTAAAAATGCTAATGGATATAATAAATACAGGCATAATAGCTACAGACAAAAAAGGTAATATTATATATATGAACGATGTAGCAAAGGATATTTTAGAGATTGATGAAAACACAACAAAAGAAGATATATTAGGCATTATTGGCTATAAAAACGCCAAAACACTAACAAATACGGCAAAAGCAGTTCAAAATAGAGACTGTGAATGCAGAAATTGCAGTATAAAAATAACCACAAAAACAAACAAAGACAAATGGCTCGAAGTTACAATAAATACTATAAAATTAGGAAAAGATGATATATTCATAATATCCCTATATGATATTACAAACCGCTATCTAAAAGAGAAAGAAGCTGAATATATAGGATTCCACGATGCGCTTACAGGTTTGTTTAACAGAAGGTATTTCGAAGAAGAAATAAAAAGGCTATGCAACAAAAGAAATTATCCGCTTGCTTTGGTAATTTATGACTTAAACGGCTTAAAGATAATAAACGACACATTGGGACACCAAAATGGCGATAAGCTAATAAAAAGAATAGCAGACATACTTTCAAACGAAGCAAGAGGAAACGACATAGTAGCAAGAATAGGCGGTGATGAATTCGCCGTAATTATGCCAAATACAGACGAAGATGGCGTCAAAGCATTTATAAAAAGAGTACAAGACAGTATAGATAATCAAAATCAAGAAAAAGATATATACCTTAGCGCATCATGCGGTTATGCCATACAAAACGGTGAATTCAAAATAACAAATGAGCTAATCTCAGCAGCCGATAGCGCTATGTATAAAAATAAATATACCAATCACAGACAAGAAACCCTAAGAAAAATACTTAAATCAATAAAAAACATAGAAAACGATGCAAAAGCCGATGAAATAATAGAGCGCTACAATTATAGATAACAAACTCTCTACATAAGTTTCTTTACTTTTAATGTTAATAATATATATTTATTTCGCAATTGAAAAGCGAGGTAGAAATGGATAGGTCTAAAATACTTAAGGGTCTTTTTTATTCCTTTATATCGGCTTGTGCATTTGCAAGCTTGGCAATATTTGTCAGGATTGGATACGATATAGGTTTTTCAACCAAAGAGATGCTCTTTTATAGATTCTTGAGCGCATCGGTATTTATGGCTATATTTCTTTTAATAAAGGATAAAAAAACTATAAAACCCACAAAAAACCTTATCAAAAAAACTATTATAACGGGTGGTATTCTCTATACCGCTCAAGCGTTTTGTTTTTTTAGCTCTGTTAAATATGTCTCACCTTCCGTAACGGAGCTCTTGCTGTATCTGTATCCTGCTTTTGTAAGCCTGCTTGCCGTATTTATATTCAACGAAAGCATAAATATGTTTAAAGTTTCATACATTTTAGCTATTCTTGTAGGTTTTGTATTTATATTCAACGATGCTTTGAATTCAAAATTAAAACTCATGGGCGTGGTTTTCGGTATATCGGCAATGGTAATATACAGTATTTATCTGATAGTGGCTCAACGATTTTTAAATAACGAAAACCCGTTATCATTTACGTTTTACACGATAGTGTTTGCTGCAATATCGTTTGCGATAATATTTCACCCAAATTTAAAGCCTATATCATTAAAACAGTTGTTGATAGTAATATCTTTAGGTCTCATCTCTACCGTCGTTGCCATAGGATTTTTATTTGCGTCAATAGAGATTATAGGCTCGTCCCTTACAAGCATTTTTTCATCGTTTGAACCCGTAATAACCATAATCTTAAGTACATTTGTCTTAAACATGACAATGAACATATATCAAATAATAGGTGCTTTTTTTATATTGCTCGGCGTATTTATGGCAAATCTATATCATTTAAGGGTTTCTAAAACATGAAAAAAGTAAAATACGAACATATTGCCGATTTGCTTCTTCTATCCGTAACGGTTTTTTGGGGAAGCACATTTATCATCGTCAAAAAATCCATCGAAATAATGCCTACATTTGCATTTTTATCCATAAGGTTTTGGATTGCAAGCATTCTTTTGGCTATCCTATTTTTCAAAAAATTCAAAAAATTGGACAAAAACATCTTAAGAGACGGAACGCTTTTGGGTATTATGCTGTTTTTGTCGTATGCCTTTCAAACCGTGGCGCTTGAATACTCAAAAGCAAGCGTAGTAGGTTTTCTCACCGGCTTAAACGTGGTCATAGTGCCTTTTATGTCAGCGTTTATCATTAAAAAAATGCCGTCGATTTATTCTCAAATAGGAGTAACATTGGCTTTAATAGGCGTCGCCTTAATGTCCTTAAACGAAAGTTTTTCCATATCGTTAGGCGACTCTTTAGCCATTATCTGCGCCATATTCATATCGATTCACATCATCATGACCGACAAATTTTCAAGAAAATATGATACATATCTATTAACAACGATACAGATAACCGTAGTATCGATACTTTCAACCCTAACATCACTATCCTACGAACCGTATCTTTTGCCTAAAGAATTAGATTCGTATTTAATATTCTCGTTTCTTATAACATCCATATTTGCAACAGTTTACGCATTCATCATACAAACAACAATGCAACAGTATACTACACCGACAAAAACCGCTTTGATTTTTACTATGGAACCTGTTACGGCGGGTGTATTCGGATACATAATAGGAAAAGAAACGCTATCTTTAAGAGGGTATTTAGGCTCAGTAGTCATATTTTTAGGTCTTTTAGTAGCCGAATTCGGATATCTTATATTTTCTAAAAAACAAAACGGAGAAGTAAAATGAAAATAGCTGTCGTAGGCGGAGGAATTTCAGGCATATCAATCGCTGCTTTATTAAAAAAGCATACCGATTATGATGTTGTATTAATAGAAAAATCTAAAAACATAGGCGGCAAGGCATCAAGCATAAAAGAAAACGGTTATTTAATAGAAAAGGGTCCAAACGGTTTTTTGGATAACAAATTAGAAATAAAACAGCTTATAGAAGAATTTGGTTTTGAAAACAACGTAATAGAAAGCAATGATGCATCAAGAAGGCGATTCATATACTCCAATGCAAAACTCTATGAGTTGCCGTCAAACCCTACTAAATTGCTCCTTGGCGACTTTTTTAGCACAAAAGCAAAACTGCGCATATTTAAAGAACCCTTTATCAAACCGAATTTCGAAGACGAAACGCTTGAACATTTTGTTATAAGAAGATTGGGCAAAGAGATGCTCGATAAGGTCATAGGTCCTATGGCATGCGGCGTATATGCGGGAAATCCTAAAAATATGAGCATGGACGCAACATTTAAACGAATAAAAGAGATAGAAAGGCAATACGGCTCGCTTATAAAAGGACTTGTAAAGCTTATGAAACAAAAAAAAGCAACAGCATCGTCAACTGCGGGCTCGTTTAGTGCAAAACTTATGTCCTTTAAAGATGGAGTAGGTAGTTTTATAGAGCATCTATCCAAAGGCATAAACACAATACACGACGAAGTTTTATCTTTAGAAAAATCAAACAACAGATACACACTTATTCTAAAAAACGAAACCATCTGCGCTGATAGTGTTATATTTGCTATTCCGTCATACGCTTTGTCTTCAATAATAAAAAATATAGATGAAGAATTTTCTGAAAAGTTAAGAGAAATAGGGTATGCACCTTTAAACGTTGTTAGTCTTGGCTTTGACAAAAAGGATATGCCAAATGTAACAAACTCATTTGGGTATCTGTTTAATTTAAACGACATAGAAGATACGATAGGCGTTCTTTTTGATTCAAGCATATTCAACTTTAGGGCAGATAAAGACAAACTACTTGTAAGATTAATGATAGGCGGAGCAATGAAGCAAGAAAGCGCCAAAAAGAAAAATATTATTGAGATAGCCATAAAAGAGCTTCAGCGAAGCGCAAAAATATATCAACCCTTTAACTTCTCACATATAGAAAAACATCAAAAAGCCATACCGCAATATGGACTGAACCATAAACAAATATTAAAAGAAAAAGATGACTTTGAAGCAAACCACAAAGGAATATTTATAACAGGCAATGCATTTAACGGAGTAAGCTTAAATGACTGCGTAAAATCATCCTATGAAGTTTTATTTAAAATAAAGTGATAATTCTATAAATAAAGCCATCTACATAATCGTCTTTCTAAAATCTCAACAACAACATACATAGAAAATCCCATTATAGCAAAAGCCATCATGGCTGCGTATAAAGCAGGATAATTTGCACTACTCCATGCATCCATCACCAAAAATCCAAGCCCTTTTGAAGTTGCAAAAGACTCTACAAAAAACAAAATAGCTACAGAACTGCCCACGCCTATTCTCAAACCTGTGAATATTTTCGGCATTACGTAAGGCAAAACCAAATGTCTATAAATATCAATTCTATTAGCTCCAAGGCTTAAAAGAGAGTATGTGTATTCATTTTCTATGTTTTTTGCGCCATCCCTAACACTCATCCAAATTTGGAAAAACACTACAAAAGCAATAAATAGTATCTTTGAAGTCTCTCCCAATCCGAACAAAATCAAAAATAAAGGCAATAAAACGATATGCGGAATTGGGTATAAAACGTATAAAAAAGAAGAAGAAACGGCATCTACTTTTTTAGAATAACTCGCCAAACCCAAAAGAACAGCACTAACAAAGGCTATAGATATGCCACAAATCACCCTAATAAAACTTACCTTCGCATTATCTAAAACAAGTGGAAGATTGCTAAAAAAATAGCTCCAAATCTTAAAAATCCCAGGAATAGCCGACGTATTCAAGACTAAAGATAATATTTCCCACATCACGGTTAAAACCGATATAGCAAGGACATAACCTAAAGCTCTATGAATTCTCGCACCGATTTGCATTTTTCAAAAAATTCCGACGTTTTTCTATAGTTTATATCTCCAACCGATTCATTTTTGATAACCTTTACCAACTTAGCAGGCCTATTGGAAAATACAAGTATCTCCTTACCTAAAAAGACCGCTTCTTCTATGCTGTGTGTTATGATAATCATCATAAACTTTTCCATCTTCCATAAGTTCAAAAGAAAATCCTGCATCTTTTCCCTATTTAGGGCATCAAGCGATGAAAGCGGCTCATCCAAAAACACTATATTAGGCTTTAATGCAAAAACCCTTCCAAAGGCAACCTTTTGACGCATTCCACCCGACAGTTGAGATGGATAATAATCCTTAAATTCCAACAAACCCATCATACTTAGGGCATCGTTTACTTTTAATTTAATCTCGTTTTTTTTAAATCCTTTAATCTTCAAACCTAAAGCAACATTGTCATAAACGGTATACCACGGCAAAAGACCGAAATTTTGCAGTATGGTAACAGACTTATCATAAGGCTTGTTTATTTGATTTCCGTCTATTAAGAATCTACCCGACGTAGGCTTTAAAAAACCCGCAGCCATTAATAAAAAAGTTGATTTTCCACATCCAGATGGACCAATAATGGAATATGAGTTGCCTTTTATAAAGTTGAAACTTATACCATCAACGGCTTTTGTATTATCTGAGTAGGTTTTAGATATGTTAATTGCTTGTAACATAAACAATCGAAGAATAAGGAACGGGTTTTTTTAGCAAACCCTTTTCAATGAGCCATTTTTGATAATCTCTATAACTATCTTTATTTAAAGGTTTAAAATAGCTAAAATGCGGTATTTTATATATTGAGAGTATGGCTTTTGGAACACGAGCAATTAAAGTAATAGTGCTTTTATATTTGTCTGGGTTTTTATTTATAGACTCTACGGCTTGATTGTAGGATACTTTAAACTGCTTGATAACGTCCGGGTTTTTATTAAGGAATTTAGTATTAAAAATCCATACTGTTTGGGAAAGGCTTTTTTCAAGCATACTATCCGAAAAGACAACCTTAGCATACTTAAATTTTGCATAGCTAGCAAGAGGCTCAGGCAGTATTGCAGCATCAACTTGAGAGTCCAAAAGCATCTGTACACGTAAAGGCATCTTCCTGATATTTATCTTTTTAACTTTTATATGTTTAAGCGACAGCGTTCTGTCTGCCACATATTCTATTATGGAATTTTTAGAGATTGCAAGCGTTTTATTATTCAAATCTTCAAGCGTTTTTATATTGCTTTTTGGTGATACCAAAAACGAAAAAACCCCATCTTTTGGACTTACACCCAAAGCAACCGATACTATTTTTATGTCGTACCCTGACGATTTTAACAATATGGAAGCGACAGGGTCGGTTATAACACAATCAACGGCGTTAGCCTGCAAGGCGGCATCCCTTTCCAAAGCGCTATTAAAATAAATAATTTTCGTATCTATACCGTTACGCTTAAATATGCCGTCATTATGAGCAATTACGACAGGCGCGGCATCTTCAATCTTTAAAACGCCGATTCTTAATTGGGCAGCATTGGAAAGAATCGATATACACAAAAATACAAGCACAAAAAATGTTACTATTTTTTTCATTATGGTTTTTATACACTATTGTATTTTGAAGGTAAAGTGTATTTTATAGTATTTTTATAAGAATAGGAAGTGTTATACCCGCAAGAATTGTTGTGGAAAAAATGATTGCGGCTATAAGGTCGCTTTTTCTATTAAAACTAATCATATACATCAAAGGAAGCAGCGCCGACGGTGTAGAAGTTTGTACAACAGAAACAACCCTTTCCAACCCTTCTATCTTTAGTATACTCAAAATACTATACGATAAAACAGGAGACAAAATCAGTCTTATAAATACGGCTATGACGATAATTTGTATAAAATTAACCCTAAATTTTATATTTGAAAGCTGCAATCCCAAAACAAAAACCAACAAGGCTATCGCTCCGCTATTCATCAACTCAAACCCTTTTGAAATGCTCTTTGGCAATGTTATGCCAACTTCAGATAAAATTATAGCAAGGATAAAAGCATAAAATATGGGCATTTTTAATATATCGTTAAAAGCTCCGAGTGTGTTTTTCTTTTTGCTTGTCATATATATGGCTATGGTTATAAGCGGTATGTTAAATATAACGAAGTATATCATTGAATATGGTATAGCCTTTTCGCCGTATGCAAAGTATATCAACGGCAAACCGAAATTGCCCACATTTATCATAGAAGACGCTAAAATAAACCCAATCTTCATATCACCTTTCAATTTCAACATCAAAGCAGCAAAAAACGCAATAATCATTAAAAACGTCGTTAGAAGCACCATAAATAAAAACGGCTTTGTAAGTTGCCAAACGGTTATTTTGTTATGCAAAACAGAGTAAAACACCATAATAGGAGCAAAAACATTCAAGGCTACAGAAGAGATTTCTTTAATATTCGGCTTAAATAACTTATTATAAACAAAGGCTATGGAAATTATTGTTATGATAGGCACTATGGATTTGTTAAATACTACAAGATATTCCACGATAAAATATTAAAAAGTCAAAATTTCTCAAAAAATATCAGGTGTTAACTATATTTTCTATATCTCTTTCAACATTTTTTATAATGTCATCATCCGCCGCACCATCCTTTGATAAGAATACGCAAACAGCTTCATCTTCAAACAAAGGAAAAGCTATTAATTTATGTGATATATATACGGTTTTGGAAGATAGAGATTGAAATACTTTTTTATTTGATAAAAGCTGTATACTATACTCCAAATTTATGGGCGTTCCCTTCACTCTAACAAGATTTAGGGAATTATTCTCTATTTGAACAAACACTACAGACATTGGATGTAAAGTGTTGAATATAACATCTATAATCTTTCTGTATTTCTCTGAATTTTTGCTTTGGTTTGTTTTAGATATCTCGTTTAACTGTTTCTCCGTCTCTTCTATTTTTACTTTATATTCTTCTAATTGAGCCTTTAGAGAGCTATTTTCGGATTGTAGATGCTGAATGTTTTCTTTTATTTTATCAACAAAACCTACAGCATTATCAATACCTTTATTTTTTTCAAAATTTTTACGAATGACGGAAAATCTATCGGAATCAATAAACTCAAAAACGGCTTCCAACACATCTTCGGAATATTTATCACTTTCTTTTTCTAATTCACCCTTTATACACTCAGCATCATAACCGCACGATGAATTGTCTATAGTATTAGCCACAAGCAATACCTGAACTATCTTATTATCACATTTCCCTCTACTATTCAGCATATTTATCATAGAATTGTTGACCGAAGCGATATCTTGCAACAGATGATAACCTTTTTGTATGTGGCGTTTTATTGTCTTTAATTCTTTATCAATTAAACCTTCATTATTTAGAATATCGCAAGACACATCTATATTACCAATGCAATACAACAAAACAAGAAGATGCAGTCTTCTTACATCTTGTCTGGGTAAGGATAATAGTTTTGCCAATTCTAAAGAATATCTCTTAACCCTTAAATAGCGTTCATATGTTGAAGGGCTGCATAAACGCATAATCTTTAATATAGTTTCTATTGCATAGCTAGAAACCCTTATATTTTCCCGCATAAAAAAAGAATAACTTATCGAGTTTGCTATTAAGATTAATGCCATACTTAAAACCTGAAGCTTAGATATTTCTACTTCATCGATATTAGCATCTATAACCATAATTCCTATGGGTGATTGCACATCTATTGCAACCAAAGGAAAAATAGAAAACCGTCTATCCAAAGACAAACAGTCATATACTTCGTCCGACAATTCCATCTGTTTAATGTTTAAATCGGATGAACCTTTTTGTGTCAATGTATGTATAAATTTATCATAATTTTGAATTTCAAGGGTCTCTGGCATATCCTTCATCGTAGAATATTTAATATTTATCGTGGCTGTATTTTTATCTATTACGTATACGGTTGACAAACCTACATATTTGGATACTGAATCAACAATCTTTATCGCAAACTGCTCTATACTGCTTGCATGTGTTGTGTAATATAAAATTTCATTAAGGAAAGATAGATTTAATACCACCTGTTCCTTCTGAGAAGAAAACATATCAAATATAGACAATTCATTACTCCCGTAAAATAATTTTATTTTTTTAAATAATTCCCATAAACATACAACAAGATATTTTTATCATCTATCGTTGGTTTTTTCAATAACTTTAGAAAACTAAATTCTACCGTTTTAAGTAATTTAGTAATGGATTGACACTTTACAAAGATAGGCTTAGAATTGTTTAGTGATATTTAAAATAAAACTTTTTTAAAGGGGGTATATATGAATTTTTCAAGTAAACAGTTAGGAAATCTAACACTAAAGAATCCTTTTATCATGGCTCCCGTAAAAACGGCGTACGGAAATCCAAAAGGAGAGGTAAACGAACTACATCTTAAATTTTATGAAAAGGTAGCAAAAGGCGGAGTCTCTTTGATTATTATCGAACCTACAGCAGTCTTAAAAAGCGGAAGAGAACATCCAAAACAGCTCTGCATTGATGAACCGCACTGTATTGATGAGCTAAAAAAGATAACCGATACGATTCACAAAAACGGCTCTTTGGCCTGCATTAATATTACTCACGCAGGAAGAGCAGCAAACCCTAAAGCATCAGGTCAACCGCCAATAGCACCAAGCGCAATACCATGCCCTGCAACAAAACAAACACCTAAAGAGATGACAAAGGATGAGATAAAAGAGATTATAAAAGCATTTGGAGATGCTGCAAAAAAAGCAAAAGACGCCGGATTTGACGCAATTGAGCTTCAAGCGGGAATGGGATATATAATACCTCAATTTTTAAAGGAACGAACAAATAAAAGAACAGATGAATACGGTCAGGATAAGACACTCTTTGCCAAAGAGGTGTTTGATGCCGTATTCTCAAACGCAAACGGGCTACCTGTGATAGTAAGAATTGCAGGAAGTGAGTTTGTTGAAGATGGAATAACGCCAAAAGATAACGAAATTATAATAAAACTTGCAGAAGAACATAAAGCCTGCGCCATACATGTAGGATTGGGAAGCGCATGCGATACACCTCCTTGGTATTATAGCGCAACATTTACACCTGCCGAAAAACAGATTGAAGTATTCAAAGCAATAAAAAGCATGACGAAACTGCCGACAATCGTTGATGGAAGAATGGCTGATGTCGATAAAATAAAAGAAGCGCTAAATGACGGTTGGGCAGATTTTATAGGATTGGGTAAATCTCTTGCCTGCGACCAAGAATTTGTAAAAAAATTAACCGAAGATAGGCTTGATGAAATAGCATATTGCGGCGGATGTTTGCAAGGATGTCTGCTTAATGTTAAATCTGGTGTCGGATTGGGCTGTATAATTAATCCGTTTATCAATAAGGATAAATTTACGCCAAGTGGAAAATCTTTGAAACTTGTCGTTGTTGGCGGCGGACCTGCCGGAATGGCCTGCGCTACATATGCCAAAATGAAAGGATACGATGCGATACTATTTGAGAAAAAACAGTTAGGCGGACAGTTTAATTTAGCCGTTAAGCCACCATTTAAAGAAACAATGAAAAGACCGCTTAATTCAATGATAAAAGAGTTAGAAAGAGTGGGTGTAAACGTAATACACGAAGAAGCCACATACGATAAAATAAAGGCTCATAATCCCGATGTAGTTGTGATTGCAACTGGCGCAAATTCAATTTTGCCTAGAATAGAAGGCATTGAAAATGAATATGCTATGGATGCCTTCAGCTATTTTGAAGGCATAAAAGAGCCAAAAGGCAAACGCGCTTTGGTTTTGGGTGTCGGGCTGATAGGTAGAGAAACAATAGAAGACCTTTTGCTTAAAAAGGGATTTGAAGAAGTTGTCGGCGTTGATATACTTGAAGAACTACCAGAAGATTTTACGCTTGCAAGACTGAAAAATAACGCTAAAGCAAGAATAATAGCCGGTGCAAGATTGGAAAGATTTACAAACGATGGTGTAATAATCAAAAAAGGTGAAACGGAAGAAAATTTAGGAAAATTTGACACGGTTATAACAAGCATAGGCACAAAACCAAACACGACACTTTATGAAGAAATAAAGGATAAATTCGATAAAGTAGAATTAATAGGCGACGCTAACAAGGTTGCCGATATATATTCAGCTACGCAACAGGCATATTCAGTTATAGAAAAACTTTAAAAACAAGGGGCTTTTTTAGCCCCTACCCTCTTTTTTTACATATTACGTCAATATAAAACCTTCACTTTTTGTATAATTTATTTTGTTCTTCTAAAGATATTTTGTAAAAAAATTCTATATTCAAAAAAACGATACAATTATACATTTCTTAGTTAAAAAATTTTCATTATTAGCTCAAAAAATATTATAAATCTTGAAATATAAGACAAATTAGTGTATTTCTTGTTGAGTTAATTTGTAGGGGTGAATTATGCCGAAAAGAACTGATTTGAAAAAGATTATGATAATAGGCTCGGGTCCGATTGTGATTGGTCA
>JAMOQJ010000035.1 GCA_027064065.1 Desulfurellales bacterium | reverse complement strand
GCACCCATACAGTGAACCGTATCTACGGCTTTTAGGTTTAATCCCAACGTATAACATCCTATATCGCCTGTGTATATTGCCGAAGTTCCAAACACCTTTTTTATGGAATAAAAAGCACTTCTATGTCCACACCCAGGGCATAACGAAGGCCTTTTAAATGGCGGCTTGACCGTATCTTTACTGTCAATTTTGTCAACAATACCGACATCCGAAAGAATAGCCTTTACCGCATCAAGTATCAGCTCGCCTTCGTTTGGCACTATTTTATTCAGCCTACCGTCCACCCTGCTTCTGTCTTTTATCTGCATTTCTATCAATGGATAACTTTCTTCGATAACCAAGATGCGTTCATATTTATCTATCTCTTTTTGCAGTCTTTCGGAATCTATGGGATATGGCATATCGAATTTTAAAACCTTCACCCTATCCTGAAGACCATACTCTTCAACTATATCGTAAATATACGCAAAACTAACACCGCTTGTTATAATTAAAAAATCGCCGTTAAAATACTCTTTCGGCTTGTTCTTTAGCCTAATCTTTTCTATTTTTTCATTGAGAGCCTTATGTAAAATATATCTAAAATGCGGTGTAGCAGCAAAACGGTCGGTATCTTTTGAAAAATTGGGTTCTATTAATTCTGAATTTTGAATTCTACCCATATCAACATCTATATCCTGCCTTGAATGGGATATCCTTGTTGTAGTTCGTAGCATAACTGGAATTTCAAATTCTCTGCTTAATTGGATAGCCCTTTTTGAAAACTCATACGCTTCTTCTGGCGTTGACGGGTCAAAAACGGGAATTTTTGCAAAAAAAGCCAAAAATCTTGAATCTTGCTCTGTTTGTGAAGAATGCGGTCCAGGGTCATCAGCACTTACAACAACCAAACCGCCGGGCGTTCCGACCAAAGCCGTATTCATAAACGGGTCCATTGCGACATTTAAGCCAACCTGCTTAAACGTTATTGCGCTTTTTAAACCTGCATAACTTGCAGCTGTTACTTCTTCCATAGCTGATTTTTCGTTTACAGACCATTCAAAATAGCCGTTTATATTGTATCGTTTCTTTAACTCTATAGCTGTTGGTATAATTTCGCTTGAAGGCGTCCCAGGATATCCACTTATAAACCTAACGCCAGACTCAATTAGACCAAATGCTATGGCTTCGTTGCCTGATAGAAAAAGTTTCATACATTGCCTCTTGATTTCTTTAGACATCTTGAGCAATTATTACAAAATATACATATTTTTCAAGTTAAATATAGGAAAACCTATCAAGCTCTTTTATAAAGTCCCGCTTTCTTTTTGCAAAAAACAGATGTGATAAACATATTTTCGAATCGCTTGCACCGAATTTAACAATGGACTCAAATCTATTATAAAACCAACAGGCTACATCGTCTTCAATTTTATCGTCTGTTTCAATATAGGCTATATTTACAATCTCTGCACAAGTTAAAAGATAGTCTATATGCCAACGCAAAACCTTGTTTTTTGTTATATGTCTTTTAAGTCTTGTTCTTAATCCACCCAATGCTGAACCCACATAAGCATAATACCCTTTTTTAAACTTTATACTGCCCAAAGAACCTACTCTTAAAAAACAATCATTTTCAACTTTTAAGATTAAAACATAAATGCCTTTGGATACAGGAATATTCTCAGAGCATATACTTTTCTTATTCAATAATCTGAATTTCATACAAAAAATTTACTACACAAAACAAAGCAACTCAATAGAAAAATTAAGTTCAACAGTAAAAATCTTATAATATATCAATATAAAAAATTTCGTTTTAAACAATCTTTCGTGTATGGCTTATTTTTTGCACCATAAATACTTGACATTGAGTAAAATCCTGTTATATTGGGAATTATAAAAATTTAAGCAATCTTGCACTTGTCAAAAAGTCTATCAAAAACTACTCTTTTATAATGAAATATGATACTTTTCTTATACAGAGCTTTTTTGTTGTTGCAACGCCAATTACAAAAAACATGACAATATTGTTATCAAGTTGTATCCTTTTATGTTAAATAGCGCTGGACAAGCTCTCTTTTGTGGTTGTTTATCCTGCACCATTTTTGGTGTAAAAAATAAGATTGTTTATTGATTTTTAGGATTATTGAAGGCTTAAATAAGAAAATGGTGCAGGGCACTATTTCCGCTCATCGAGCCGTATTTTGATAATTAGTTAATCGTTAATGAAACGGCTTGGCTTTAGCCTAACTTAGCATCAGTTTTCATTCCGAATTTAAAGCTTAAACAAAAAATCTTAACACTTAGCGCTTAATCCTTAATGCTTTTTCCCATTCACATTATTTAGGAATAGATAATGCTAAAAATTTTTCAAGCAAACATTGGAGGCAATAAATACTTATGAGACAATTTGCTCTTTACAAAATAAAATTAAAAACAACCAACAACGCAATAAGACAAATATTATGAGAGTGTTTGAAAATTTATCGATAGTAAAAAATATACCAAAAAAACAAAAAATTTAGATGTATTGGAGGTACAATATGAAGAGATTTATTCTTTGGTCTTTTTTTATCTTGGTTCTTGTATCATCGTTAGCGCTGACGGGATGTGATTGGAATGATGATGATACAGACAATGATACTGCAACAATTACAGGTGTGGTTCAAGCAAGCTATTTAAAGGGTGTAAATGTATGTGTAAATGATGAATGCGCAATTACAGACGATGAAGGTAAATTTACATTAAAAGACGTAGAGATTCCTACTACAATAGTCTTGAAAATCGGAGATAAGGTTTTAGGAACTAAGGCTGTCAATAAAAATAATGCCCATAATATTTTAATTACGCCAATGGTGCTTGCAAACGACAATAAAACTCTTGCCAACTACATAGGCGCTTTGCTTCATAGTATAGGCGGATGTGCTATTAGCGCCGAT
>JAMOQJ010000034.1 GCA_027064065.1 Desulfurellales bacterium | reverse complement strand
GTATTGAACCCCATATGAATGTTGCAAGAAACATCTCAAAAAGACCTTTGTTTTTGGGCTTTATTGTTTGCTCCTTTCAAAAAACTTTTAAATAATACATTTTTGTTTTAAACAGTCAAATGAAAGGACTAAAGTTATGTTTACGGAAATCTCGAATTCACATATAATTAAAGATAGAATTAAAATCTATAAATCTGTATGCCGGTATAATATGTATATCGATATTTTCTTTCGAAATCTCTTCTTCATCGTCAAACGTTACAATAAACCCTTCTTTGAGACTAAAATATTGGCAACACTCCATCAATCCTTCTATTTCTCTTTTTTTTGTTAAATCGGATGAAAATTCGTAACAAACTTGAATAGCAATCTTGTTATCAACAATAAAATCGCATTCCTTTTTTCCTTTGAAAAATATGATATTATTGTATTCTGCTTTAAGTTCATGCCAAATCAGGTTTTCAAGTAGTGCTCCAAAATTCGTTTTATTAAAAGAACGTATGGCGTTTAAAAGACCATTATCAACAAAGTAAACCTTTTTTTCAGCAAGTTCAGATTTTAACACAGAAGAATGATGTTTTTTGATAAGTCCAACCAAAAATGATGTTTCCATATAATCTAAATAGTCATATAGAGTATTTTTACTAATCTTTATTCCTTGAGATTTTAATTCATTGTATATTTTATTTACAGATAGAGTACTTGTTATATTTTCGGCCACTCTCTTTATAAAATATTTTAGAATAAACGGTTCTCTTATGCTGTATCGCTCAACTATATCCCTGTATATCATAACATTAAAATATTCCTGCAAAGCAAGAGTTTTTAATTCTTTATTCATTGACGGAATTTCAGGAAAACCACCGTATATTAGAAATTCTTTAAACAGATTTATTAGTTTTATCTTCTTTTTTGCGTTATAAATATCTATATTGAATTCAAAATCAAAACCTTTAAATTTTATAAATTCTTTAAATGTCAAAGGGCTAACTTCATATTTTATGGTTCTTCCCCTTAAAGATGTCGCAATCTCATTACCGAGCAGTTTAGAATTTGAACCTGTTATGAAGATATTTTTTGTTATTGTATCGTATATCCTTCTTATAAATTTCTCCCAACCGTTGATATTTTGAATTTCGTCAAAAAAAAGGTATGTGTCTTTTAAATCTATGTCGGAATAAAGTTCCGTATAGGCTTGAAAAATTAGATTTAAGTCTTCTTTTGTTAAATCAATTCTTTCGTCTTCAAAATTTATATATATGCATCTTTTTTTATCCACTCCTGAATTTATTAGATTCTGCATCGTTTTAAAAAGTAGATAGGTTTTACCCGATCTTCTTACGCCTATAACTGATATGATTTTGTTTGAATTTGATGGTAAATCTATTTTTCTATCGATAACAAAAGGTAAATTCCGAGAATGAAATTCTACTATGATAGATTTCAAAACCTCTTTCTTTTTCATAAGGAAATATTATAAAATATCTTTCCCTTTTTCAAGGAAAATATGAAGATAAATAAACACACTTCTCATAATAACTTTTCATACATCAAAAACTTGCAAACAGCAGTTCTATTCACATAATATAAGTTATGGCTTCGGGATTTTTTGCATTACTTGACGATATATCCACGCTAATGGACGATATAGCTACTACGACAAAGATTGCAACACAAAAAACAGTAGGAATATTGGGCGACGATTTAGCCGTAAACGCAAAACAGGCGTCGGGTTTTGTATCGTCAAGAGAAATTCCTGTCTTGATTGCGATTACCAAAGGCTCTATAATAAATAAGCTTATACTATTGCCTATTGTTTTTGTTTTGAGTGCATTTTTTTCTTGGGCTATTACGCCTATTCTTTTGATGGGTGGCGTATATCTTTCTTATGAAGGCGCTGAAAAAATATATGAATATCTGTTTTTCAAAAAGCATAAAGAATCGTCATCAAAAAAGATGGATGAAAAAACCAAGATAAAATCTGCCATAAGAACGGATTTTATACTCTCGATAGAGATTGTCATAATAGCCATAGGAAATGTTCAAAACCATCCCATATATGTTCAAATTCCCGTCGTAACAATTGTCGCTTTATTGGCTACGATTGGTGTCTACGGCATAGTCGCTCTAATTGTGAGAATGGACGATATAGGCATTAAATTGGTACAGTTAAGTAACGGCAAAAACAGGGTTTTGGAAAAAATCGGCATCTTGTTGATAGAATCGATGCCGTTTGTAATTAGACTTTTGTCTGTTGTAGGAACGGCTGCAATGATTATAGTTGCAGGCGGTATATATCTCCATAACATTCACACACTTCATAAGACATTCGAAGGCGTTCCGTATTTAGCAGGTGAACTCTTAATAGGCTTATGTATTGGATTTTTTTCCTTATCCGTCGTAAGGTTGATAAAAAAGGCAAAGAATTAGGGATGAGCGGATGAGTGAATGGGTTGATGAGTGAATGAGTGGATAGGTAGAAGAGTGGATGAGTGAAAGGGTGAAAAAGAAAAAGTGTTAAGTGTTAAGTATTAAGGAAGATGAGAGAAGAAAAAGAGAATACCCAATTCTGCCACCTCCGAAGTGGAAGGAAGGGTGGTGTAACTATAAATTCTAAATGTTAAATGTTAAATTTAGGTATAGGGTTTTTGAATAATTTTGGATTTTAGATTTTGGATTATTTAAGATTTTCTTTAATTCAACATTCAACATTCAAAATTATTCAGAAGCCTAATACTATGGTTTTTTAAAAAACGAGACCCTTCAATCCTCCGTATCAACCCTCATTTAGAACATTAATGAATGGTTTTCATTAATGTTGCAAAGCGCAAGCTTTGCAAGGTAAATTAAAATAAATTCCTTAGGAGGGTTGATTTATGTCTTCAAGTTTTGATTTTGAGAAAGCTGTTGAGGATTTACTGAAAGGCAAAAAGCTAACAGGCAAAGATGGAGTTTTAACTCCTCTCATTAAGGAACTTGTTGAAGCAGCATTAGAAGGTGA
>JAMOQJ010000033.1 GCA_027064065.1 Desulfurellales bacterium | reverse complement strand
TGCCAGATAATGGAATTTCTTAGATTGCAATCTTTGCCTATCTTGCTATTTTTGCCTATGCAGACATTGCTTAATATGCTGTTTTTTTCAACCGTTACGCCATCATCTATAACAACCGTATCTATTATTTTAACATTATCGCCCAATTGAAAATCGCCAAGTGCATACAAAACGCCTTCTGCAAACTCTATTTTTCTACCCTTTGGCTTGATGTTTACCCTTTTGAAGAATATATCTTTATGGACTTCTCTGTAGCTGTCTGGATTGCCTACATCACGCCAATATCCATCAAGCGTATAGCCCATTAAATCGATACCTTCTTTCATTAAAAGCGGAAACAGGTTTTTAGCAAAATCAAAGCTCTCCCCTGAAGGCACAAAGTCCAATATGTCGGGTTCTATTACATAGATACCTGTGTTTATTGTATCACTGAAGACTTCTCCCCAGCTAGGTTTTTCTAAAAACTTCTCTATTTTTCCGTCGCTATTTGCTATTACGACGCCAAATTGCAGTGGATTATCTACAGAAGTTAAACCTATGGTCAGTTTTGAGCTTTTCTTAAAGTGAAAATCTATTATCTTTGAAAGGTCAAAGTCTGTAATCACATCGCCACTTACAACGATAAATGTCGTATCTAAAAACTCTTTTGCTTTTTTGACTGCTCCTGCTGTTCCATAGTCGGCATCGGGTAAAACATAGTCTATTTTTACATTCCACTTTGAGCCGTCCTTAAAATAATCCTTTACCACATCAGGCAGAAAATAAAGCAGTATTACTATCTCATTGATTCCTGCCTTGATAAGGTTTTCAAGCATATATTCCATCATCGGTATGTTCATAACGGGCACCATTGGTTTTGGCGTTGAATGTGTCAACGGCTGTATCCTTGTTCCAAAACCGCCTGCCATAATAACACCTTTAACTTTATTCATCTTTAACTCCCTTTGAAATTTATATTTATGTATCAAAAGTATAGGTACAATTACCAGTATTGTCAACTGTAAACTTGCATTTTAGTTTTCTTTCTTAGTTTTGCATTTGATTTTATATTTTGTATAATAAATTACCTTGAATAATCAAACAAAAAAAGAGCGATGGCTTTTGGGTTCATTTGCTCTAAATGTAACACTTGCCATATCAAAATTAACAATAGGTTTTTTCACAAATTCAAGCGTAATAATAGCAGACGGAATACATAGCATTTCCGATATAATAAATTCCATATTAATGTATGCTTCTATAAAACTTGCCGGTAAAAAAACAAAGAGATTTCCGTTTGGTTTGCATAAATTGGAAGATTTTGCCGCTCTGTTTGGCTCTATTGCGGTAATGTATGCAGGATATAAGATAGTTATGACAACAATACTGTCAGGAAAACACATGCCTATAAATCATATTTATATAGCTGTTGGTTTTCTTATGCTTGTATTGTTTTCTCAGGCTACTTTTGCTTTTTTTGAGTTTAAATCATCAAAATCGTTAAATTCACCCGGTGTAAAAACAGACCTGTTAGATTGGCTTTTGGATATGGGTACGACTATCGTTGCCATCTTAGGTATAATTTTAACCTATAATAATATTCCGTATGCTCAGCAGATTGCCGTTGGGTTTATTGTTCTTATGATATTTCACGGGGCTTACGGTATACTAAAGGATGCTGTGTTGACGCTTCTTGATGCATCGGTCGATAAGGAAACTATAAAGCAGGCTGAATCCATTATAAAATCATATCCTGAAGTTGAAGATGTTGATATGCTTTTTATAAGAAAAGCCGGCAGTATACTGATAGCCGATGCGGTTTTAAGGATAAAAGAAAAAAATGTCTACAAAGCTCACAGCATAATAGAAAATATAGAAAAGGATTTAAAAAAGAATATCGAGCATTTAAAAATTATAACGATACATTATGAACCGTCAAAAACAATGCATAAAAAACGTGCATATTTTCTTACAAAAAACAAAGAAATGGCAAGAAAACTTAAGGATGCTATGTATATTAGGGTTGAAGAGATTGATGAAAAAAATGGCGTTATTAATTCTACTGAATATGAAAATCCTTACTACGAAAACCAAAAAGGCCACTTTATGAAGCTATCGGCATGGCTTGCAAAAAACGGTATATATGAAATTGTTTTGGATACTGAAGAGATAAGCGAAGATAAGCTTAAGTTCTTAAAAGATTTGGGTATAGATGTTGTAAGCAAATAATTTCTTGACTGATAGAAGTCGGAATTGTATTTTTAAGCTATGAACAGATACCTTTTTACCTTTCTTGTGATAATTTCTATTTTTATTCAGTCGTGTGTTGATTTTAGGCCGTTTAGGGTAGGAGATAATATAGACAACGATTGGAAGATTAGTAATTTAAGCGCAACAAAAAAAGCATTAAACATAGCTGCTGAATATTTATGCTATAACGACAAAGCAATGGAAAATATAGCCGTAGGGTATTTTGTAGGTTTAGATTCTGATGATACGTATGAAGGAGAGCTGCTTGCCTATGATTTTCAGGATAGCCTAATGAACAAATGTAAACTAAAAACCTATACGTTAAATACTTTAGATTATGTTGATAACTCAAATTACATAAAATTAGTTAAAAAGCCTGATAAAAAATATGAATATTTGGTTTACGGAATATACAGATATAGAAATAAAGGTTATGATTTGAGTATAGTTATATACAATTTAAATAAGATGGAAGTTGTAAAGGTGTTAAGAGAGCGTATAATGATACATAACGCTACAATAGAAATAAATACTCTACATATTCCACAAGAGATAGAGCTAAGATGAAAAGAATAATGTTATGTTTTGTATCTGCTATTGTCCTACTAACTTCTAAATCTCTTGCATACCAAACTTCAATATTGCATCTGACAGGAAGGCATAGTCCTTTAACTGCCAATAATAAAATGGTGATTCCAACTATTATTTTGGGTATATTAATATTTATTCTTACATTAGCAACCATCTATGTATATGTAAAGGTATCGAAAGAGATAAAAAAAAGAAAATATCAATATAAGGAATGTGAAAATGAAAACAGAAAAAAATTACGTAGAAGATAAATTTCTTGAAAATGCTCTAAATAGATTAAGGCAAAATTACTTTTCAAAACGTAAGAAGATAGAAAAGATGTATGATATAGAATTATTAAAAGAAAAAGTTAAACAAATTAAACAAAAATCTATAGATGCTTTAGATGACAATCTTCAAAAATTCATAGATATCTTAAGGAATGAGAATATCAATGTAGTTTTAGCAAATGATAAAACTGATGCGCAAAATATTATATACGACATCTTAAAAAAAGAGAATGCAAAGATTGTTGTAAAATCAAAATCCCTAACAACCGAAGAGATTGAGCTAAACGCCTTTTTAAAGGAAAAAAACATTGATGCTATAGAAACGGACTTGGGCGAGTGGCTTGTTCAAATCAACAACGAGCCGCCTACTCATATGACCGCTCCAGCCATACATATGCCAAAAGAAAAGATTAACGAACTTCTTAATAGGGTTTTTAGAAAAAACTTACCACTTGAAATAAAAACAATGGTCGATTTTTCTAAAAACAAGATTAGGGAATATTTCGATAAAGCCGACGTTGGCATTATCGGAGCAAATATAGCGTCATTGGAAAGTGGTTCGTTTTTTATAGTAAGCAACGAAGGCAATATACAAAACGTCATAAGACAAAAAACAGTAATATGCTTGATGGGTATAGACAAGATAGTCAAAACCGACAAGGAAGCATTTGAAATCCTTGAACTTTTACCAAAAGCCGCAACAGGTCAAATAGCAACGAGTTATATAGATATATTAAAAAAGCCTTACGGCAAATTCTTTGTAGTGCTATTGGATAACAAAAGAAGCAATATTAAACAAGATAAAGTTTTTAAAAACATATTAACCTGCATACGTTGCGGTGCATGTCAAAACGCTTGTCCTGTCTATACAACCGTAAGTGGTGCTTTTTTTAGGGGCAAAACCTACGCAGGACCTATCGGTATACTTTTGTCGTATCTTGTTCAAGATACGCCCGATATCAGAGAATACGCAAATCTTTGCATAGGCTGTATGGCGTGCGATGAGATATGCTCATCAAAGATTAACCTTCAAGAGATGATACTTTCTATAAAGGCAAAAAACACAAAAAATACGCCGGGTGTTAAGGGTTTGATTATAAAGCATTTGGAAAATTACTATGAATTCTTGCGTATAGGAGCATATATAAGCCACTTTTTATTTAAAAAAGAATTTAAAACAAATATAGAAGCCATAGATAAGGCTTTGGGTTTGGATTATAGACCGCTTCCCGGTATAAATGTCTCGTTTGATACGATAAAAACCGAAGATTCAAACATATGCCTATTTGCAGGATGTTCGACGAACTTTTTATACAAAGAGTTGGGAGAAAGTGCTCTATCCGTTTCGGAAAAATTGGGCATGAAATTACGCGTAATAAAACAAAAGGCGTGTTGCGGAGCGCCGGCTTGGTATAACGGCGAAGAAAAATCGGCAAAAAAGGCTGCAAATATAAATATAGAATATCTACTGTCTCTTGGTTGCGACAAGATTCTGTTTTTAGACCCGCATTGTGCACATATGATAAAGCGAGATTATTTGTTTTTAGTAGATGATAAAAATGCTCAAGAGTTGAGCAAAAAGATAGAGTGTGCAGGTTCTTTTTTTATTGATATTATCAATGGTGAAAGTTTATCTAAAAAAAGAATGGGTGCATTCTTGGGTTATCATCATCCCTGCCACCTAAAACGTGGATTGAACTATTCTGAAAAAATTCATAACTTTATAAAAGCAAACGAACCCAATTTTATCGAAATTGAAGATTCTGACAGATGTTGCGGTTTTGCGGGCAGCTATTCCATAATGCATCCCTATATATCAAAAAAACTTTTATCTGATAAAATAACATCTATAACAAAAGCAAATCTACAAACACTCATTACGGCATGCCCTGGATGTATGATGCAAATCGCAGGCGGGTTTAAAGCCAATGGTATAAATATAGAATTATTGCATTTTGTAACCTATTTGGATAAAATACTCTAAAATTTCGGAGGGGTTTTTATGGGTTTTGAATATAAAAATGGTGAATTATACGTCGAAAACTTAAAAGTAAGGGATATTGTCAAGGATGTTAAAACGCCGGCATACATATATTCCAAAAAACATTTTCAAGAACAGTTTGAAAAATTCAACAAAGCATTTACAAGAGAGCATTGTGTGTCGTTTGCTATAAAGGCAAATAGCAATTTGAGTGTTATAAAAACGTTTGCAGAACTTGGAAGCGGAGCTGATATTGTATCAAAAGGAGAACTCTTTAGGGCACTCAAGGCTGGCATAGACCCGTCTAAAATTGTTTTCAGCGGTGTAGCAAAAACCGACGATGAGATAGAATATGCCATAGAAAATGGTATTATGATGATGAATCTTGAGTCTTTAGATGAACTTTATGCTGTTGATAGGGTTGCAAAAAAACTAAACAAAAAAGGTAGAATAGCATTCAGGGTTAATCCCGATGTTGACCCAAAAACGCATCCATACATATCAACGGGTTTAAAAAAGAATAAATTCGGTATACCATACGAAGAAGCCTTTGATGCCTATATGCAGGCAAAGAATTTGGATAATATAGAAATATATGGCATTCAATTTCACATAGGAAGTCAATTGTTAGATTCTACGCCAATTTATGATGCATCGGTTAAGGTTGCGGAGTTAATGAGAAAACTTCAGGATAGCGGTATCGAACTAAAAGCGATAGATGTAGGCGGAGGCTTGGGAATAGTTTACAACAAAAAAGAAGACAATCCACCTTCTGTCGAGACATATGCAAAACAGATAGAAGATGCGTTTAAAGAATTTCCAAATGCGCTTTTAGTTTTGGAGCCTGGTAGGTTTTTGGTTGGAAACGGCGGTATTATGGTAACCAAAGTTGTATACCATAAAACAAACGGTAAAAAGAATTTTATCATTGTAGATGCTGGAATGAACGACTTAATAAGACCGTCTCTTTATGGTGCATTCCAAGAAATACAGCCGATAACCCAAAAAGGTAACAAAAAGATTGTTTGCGATATAGTTGGTCCAATATGCGAAACAGGTGATTTTCTTGCAAGAGACTATGAGATTGAAGATACCGAAAATGGACAATATTTAGCCGTTTTTAGTTCGGGAGCTTACGGCTTTACGATGGCAAGCAACTACAATTCAAGACCTAAAGCCGTAGAAGTTATGGTAGACAACGATGCGTATAAAATAATAAGAAAGAGAGAGTCTTTAGAAGACTTAATTAAAGGTGAAACATTATGAAAAAGATACCATTTTTTAAGATGAATGGAAGCGGCAACGATTTTATAATAATAAATAATAAAGAACATATAGTGGAAGATAATATAGATATTCCTATGGAAGAGTTCGTAATTAGGGTATGTAAAAGGGCTTTGTCCATAGGCGCAGACGGTTTGATATTGATAGAATCGGATGATGAATATGATTTTAGATGGAGATTTTTTAATAACGACGGTAGCGAAGTGGAGATGTGCGGAAATGGTTCAAGGTGTGCAGCACGTTTTGCTTATTTAAATAATTTAGCTCCGCTTGCCATGAAATTTAGAACGCTTGCCGGCGTTATACAGGCTCAAATTACCGGATTAAAAACGGTTAAAGTTCAACTTACCAAACCCAAAGATTATAAAAGCGACATAAGCTTAAATGGAATAGACTATACAGCGCACTTTATCAATACGGGCGTTCCGCATGTTGTATATTTTGTTGACGATGTTGACAGTGTTGATGTAAAAGATGTAGGCGCAAAAACAAGGTATCACGAATACTTTGAGCCCGACGGAACAAATGTCAATTTTGCCGAAGTTGTAGATAATAACACTATTAAGATAAGAACATACGAAAGAGGCGTAGAAGACGAAACGCTCGCCTGCGGAACCGGCTCGGTAGCCGCAGCTTTAATTGCAATTATGCATAAAAAGGTTTCTTCTCCCGTTTCTATTGAAACAAAAAGCGGAAACATATTAAAGGTATATGCAGAAATAGATGAAGAAAATGTAAAGAGCGTTTTTTTAGAAGGAGATGCACTTTTAACCTATATAGGTACGATGACGGAAGAGGCCTGGGAATACTAAAAATTTATGGGGGGTTATTATGTTTGAACTAAAAGGGGCGATGGTTGCTATTGTTACACCTTTTAAAAATAATGTATTTGACGAAGAAACGTTTAGAAAGCTAATAAAAAGACAGATAGATGCAGGCATTGACACGATAGTTCCATGCGGAACAACGGGCGAAGCTGCAACTATGGATTTAAGTGAATATGAAAAGGTGGTAGGCGTAGCCGTTGACGAATGTAAGGGAAAAGTGCCTGTATTGGCTGGAGCTGGAACAAATAATACAAAAAAAGTAATAGAAATGGCAAAGCTTGCTGAAAGTTTAGGTGCTGACGCTATCCTATCGGTTTCTCCATACTACAACAAACCAACTCAAGAAGGTCTATATCAGCATTACAAAGCCATAGCCGAAAATATAAAGATAGGTTTGGTTTTATATAATGTTCCAGGCAGAACGAGCGTGAATATCTTGCCTGAGACTGCAATAAGACTGTCAGAGATTGACAACATAGTAGGGATAAAAGAGGCAAGCGGTTCTTTAAACCAAGTCTCAAAGATAATAGAAGGCAAAAAGGAAAATTTTGAAGTCATAAGCGGAGACGATTTCTTGACGCTGCCTATGATGTCGATAGGTGCAAGTGGTATTATATCTGTTACGGCAAATGTAGAGCCAAAACTTGTAGCTGAGCAGTACGACGCTATCGTAGCAGGCGACTACAACAAAGCAAAAGAGCTGCATCATAGATTATTTAAACTGCATGAAGCAATGTTTTATGAAACAAATCCTTTGCCGGTTAAAACATCTTTGTACTTGATGGGTTTGGTTGAAGAAGAATTTAGACTTCCGCTTTGCAAGATGGGTGATACAAACAAAGAAAAACTCAAAAATGTTTTAAAAGAAATGAACCTTCTATAAAATAAAAAGGAGAAGTTTCAATGATAAGAACGATAGTTAGCGGTGCAAACGGCAAGATGGGAAGAAGAATCTGTGCTTTAATGGAGCAGGATAATGAACTTGAACTTGTAGGTGCTATAGAACATAAGGAATCTCCAGAGATTGGAAATGATATTGGAGTTATTTGCGGTATAGGCAAGAAAGATGTAGAGTTACAGTCAGACCTTGAGTATATAATAGACAAAGGCGAAGTAATAATAGATTTTTCAACACCTGAAGCGACACTGTCTCATGTTAGGATTGCTGCAGAAAATGAAAAGGCTATCGTTGTTGGAACTACAGGATTGACAGATAAAGAGATAGAAGAGATTAGAAGGCTATCCGTTAGAATCCCTATAGTTCTTGCGCCTAATATGAGTTTGGGCGTTAATATACTCTTTAAACTTGTTGAAGATGTGGCAAAAGTATTGGGCGAAGATTATGATATAGAAATTGTAGAGATGCACCATAGATTTAAAAAGGATGCACCAAGCGGAACGGCTTTGAAGCTTGCTGAACATGCTGCAAACGGTATCGGCGAAAAGCTTGAAGATGTTGCATGTTATGGTAGGGAAGGTTTGATAGGTGAAAGAAAAAAGAAAGAGATAGGCGTAATGAGCCTGCGCGGCGGAGATGTTGTGGGCGACCATACGGTTGTGTTTGCAGGTTTGGGAGAAAGACTTGAGCTTACACACAAAGCAACATCAAGAGACACATTTGCTTTGGGAGCATTAAGAGCGGCAAAATGGGTGATAGATAAATTGCCCGGATTTTATAATATGCAGGATGTCTTAGGTATAAAATGAAACTAAAAGAATATTGCGGCATTGTAGGTGTATATAACAAGAGTGAGGCTGCCAATTATGTTTATTTAGGGCTTCATGCCTTGCAACACAGAGGACAAGAAGCAGCAGGTATAGTATCGACCGATGGCGGACAATTCTATGAATACAAGGGTTATGGCCTTGTTAATGAAGTGTTTAATAAAAATGCTATATCGTCATTAAAGGGAAAAATTGCTGTTGGCCATAATAGGTATTCTACTTTTGGTGATGATTCCGTAGCCAATATCCAACCGCTGTCGGCTCAATTTGATATGGGTAAGATTGCTGTTGCCCATAATGGCAATATAGTAAATGCCAATATTATTAAAACAGAGCTTGTTAAGGATGGAGCAATATTTAATTCAAATTCCGATACGGAAGTTATAATTCATCTTATAGCAAGAAGCCAAAAGGAAACATTTTTAGAAAGATTAAAGGATGCCTTAAGGGTTTTAAAGGGCGCTTTTTCTTTGATTGTTATGAGAGAAGACGCTCTTTATGCTATAAGAGACCCTTGGGGCTTTAGACCTTTATCTATGGGTAAGCTGGATGATTCAATAGTATTTGCCAGTGAGAGTTGCGTGTTTGATTTGATAGGTGCTGAATTTATTAGGGATATTAATCCGGGAGAGATGGTTATAGCAGGCAATGAAGGCGTAAAGCATTATGAAGATGTATTTAATGAAATCAAAGAATCTAAATGTGTGTTTGAATATATATACTTTGCGCGACCTGACTCATATCTATGGGGAAAGCATATATATTCGATAAGAAAAAAAATGGGTGAAGTATTGGCTGAAGAGTCGCCTGTTGATGCTGATATAGTTATACCCACGCCCGATTCCGGTGTCCCTGCTGCTTTGGGTTTTTCCCAAAAATCCGGTATACCCTTCGATTTTGGATTGATAAGAAATCATTATGTGGGTAGAACATTTATAGAGCCAGCACAATCGATAAGGCATTTTGGCGTAAGATTAAAACTCAACCCAGCAAAGGATGTTCTTAAAAATAAAAGAGTTATAGTTATTGATGATTCGATAGTCAGAGGAACAACGAGTAAAAGAATAGTGAAAATGTTAAAAAGTGTCGGCGCAAAAGAAGTGCATATAAGAATAGCATCGCCACCCGTTGTATCTCCATGTTTTTACGGTATAGATACGCCAACCAAGAAAGAACTGATAGCTTCATCTCACACTATAGAAGAGATAAGAAAATATACTACCGCAGACTCTGTTGCGTATCTTTCTTTAAACGGGCTAAAAAAGGTGGTTGGAGAGAGCGGCTACTGTTTTGCCTGTTTTAACGGAGAATATCCTATAGAATTTGATAAGTGATGCGTCTTGATAAAGAATCCTTAGATATAATAAAAAACAATACACCACCGATTTTATTTCGTGTAAGATTTATAGAAGATGAGCTTTTGAGTATAGAAGAATCTTGTAATGACAATATATATGGCAATGTGCTTGTGTATGCTGAAGAAAAGGACTATGTTTTTGACATTGCATACCAGTATAAAGATAGAATAGATTATTTGTTTTTTGTTAATACTACTCAAGATAATATTGAGATTATAGCAAAACCTAAAAAGATTTTAAAAGATATAGAAGAAGTATTCGACGATATATCTTTAAAATTGAAAAAAATTGAGAAAAGAAAAGAACAGGTAGAACTTTCTAACAAGATAAAACAAACCTTGGATAATGGGCGTTTAGGAATATTTGAAGCGCCTACAGGTACGGGTAAGAGCTTGGCTTATCTTGTGCCGTCTATTTTATATTCTAAGAAAAATAGAAAAAAGGTGGTTATATCAACAAACACTATAAATCTTCAAAAACAGCTTATGGAAAAGGATATACCAATCCTAAAATCTATTTTGGATTTTAAGGCAAAGTTGGCGTTAGGCAGAGGCAATTATCTATGCAAAAGAAAGTTGGACGTTCTATTTGAGAAAGGTAATATTTTTTTATTTGAAAATGATGTTTATAAAAGACTTAAGGATTTTGCGCGGCATTCAAATACAGGCTTGAAATCAGATTTTTTTAGCGAAAAGCATAATGTGGATAATAACCTGTGGGATAGCGTAGGCAGTTCTTCGAAATCTTGTGCTCATTCAAAGTGTAAGTACTATAAAAACAGATGTTTTTATTATAAAGCCAGACAATCTTTGGAGTCTGCCGATTTAATAGTTGCAAACCATCATATAGTGCTTTCAGACGCCTTGTTGGGTGAAGCTAAAATACTGCCTGATTATAACGCCATAGTGTTTGATGAAGCTCATAATCTTGAAAAAAATGCTACAAACTATTTTACAAAGACGGTATCAACAGCAGAGATAAATCGTTTGCTTGATAGATTTTATACAAAAAAAAGAAAGAAAGAGAGTGGGCTTTTTTTATATCTTGAAGACGATGCAGTTAAAGAAAAATTAAAAGAATCTATAATAAAAGCAAAAGATGTTATAGATAACATACTATCTTCACTGAAAGTTACCCAAGAGATAACTGTAAACAAAGATAACTACTCTAAATTTGAAGATATGATACGCTCTGTGATAAATGCTTTGAATGATGTAGTGATAGTCTTAAAAGATGTAAAAAAAAGTAATCAGGAAGAAAGATTGATAGATTTATTTTCTCTTGCTCAGATTTTAGAAGAAAATATTTCCATACTGTTAGATTTTGATAGTATTGACGATAATGATAGCATAAAATGGATAAAAGTTGCATCACATTATGTGCATTTTAATATAACGCCTTTGGATGTTGCCGACTATTTAAAAGAAAAGATATATGCAAACACAGAAAGTTCTATATTTATTTCAGCCACAATATCTGTGGGTGGTAGTTTTGATTTTTTTAAAAAAAATGTAGGCATTGATGAAGCTGATGAATTTATAGTAAAAACCAATTTTGATTATGAAAATATGAGCAGATTGATTATATTGAAGGATGCTCCGCAACCAAATTCAGAACAATATACGGATTTTTTATCGTCTGCCGTTATCAGTCTTGGAAATTCTTTGGTAAAGGCTAATATTGGCTCTTTGGTTTTGTTTACTTCTTATAAAATGTTGAACAATACCTACGATAAGGTTTATAATAAACTAAAGAAGATGGGTTTTAATGTTTTGAAGCAGGGTGATTTTGATAATTTTAGTCTTTTGGAAGAGTTTAAAGATAAAAGAGGTTTTTTGTTTGCGACGAGTAGTTTTTGGGAAGGTATAGATGTGAAGGGTGATGCTTTATCGGTTGTGTTTATTGTAAGGTTGCCATTTGAAGTGCCCAATACGCCTATTGAACAATCAAGATACGATATGATGGAGCGTCAAGGCATAAATTCATTTTTCGAATATTCCCTGCCAAAAGCTGTATTGAAATTTAGGCAGGGATTTGGACGCCTTATAAGGAGTAAAGATGATAAGGGAGTGATAATTGTTTCAGATTCCCGTATAGTTTCTAAATCCTATGGAAGGCTCTTTATTCAGTCTCTACCTAAGATTAAAAAAAAGGTGGTGAATAGTTATGAGATTAAGAGTTCTGTTTGCGATTTTTTTAATTGCTGTTAGTTTGTATTCATGCACAACATTTAAGGGTGTACCTTCGAAAGAGAGCGTTAACGGAACATTTAACGCATTCTATAATCAAAAGGTATTTGAAGGTTTTTTTAGTATATCAAATAGTAATCTGAGATTTGATGTAGTAAACACTTTTGGTTTTAGTGTCTACGGTATTTATGCCGATGATAATGATGTGTATTTAAAGGATTATCAAAGTGGAAACACTTACGAAGATATAGAAGTGAACGGAGAAGATTTGTCTTTATATAAACCTTTAATTATATACCTAATGAAAAATTTTGACACAATCTGCAAAAGAAATACAAAGAAAAATCTGCTTGTTTTGTCATGTAAGAGTTTTGGTGAAAAGATATTGCCTACATCTATAATTCTTCAAGATGATAATTATAGAAGGTTAAGGATGAACTTCTACAACATAAAAATAAAAGTAAACAAAGGAGCTATACAGTGAGTCTTTATACGGTTGCTTTTTTGGTATTTTTGATAAATCTACCGTGCGGATATATGAGAGCCAAAAGTGAAAAACTTTCTAAAAGTTGGTTTATTTGGGTTCATACACCTATACCGTTTGTTATTGCTTTAAGAATATTGTCTGGTTTGGGTTTTCATCTTTATACATTTCCTATAATGGTTGGCGCTTATTTTTTGGGACAGTTTACAGGTGGACAATTTGTTTTGCTTTCTGCCAAAAAACAAGTCAAAGATGAATAAAAGAATAGAAGAATTAATAGAAAGATTGGGTTTAATAGAGCACGAAGAAGGCGGATATTTTTTTAGGATTTTTTACTCAGATAACACTGTTTTTTCTAATAGACACAAAAAAGAACGACGTGCTTTGTCGAGCATATATTTCCTTTTGACTAAGGATAATAGTGTTAGCCGTTTTCATAAACTTCAATCTGACGAAATATGGCATTTTTATGAAGGCGATATGTTGAGATTGCATATAGTAGATGAAAAGGGTTTGGAGTATAGGTCTCTAACAATTGGCAGTAAAACCGAAGAAATATCGTATTGTGCTGTTGTTCCTGCTAACTGTTGGCAGGCTGCTGAAACTGTTGGTGAATATTCTCTTGTGGGATGTAGCGTCGCTCCAGCATTTGAATATGATGATTTTGTTATGCTTCAAGATATTGCATATACAAAAGAAAAAATAATTACAAGATTTCCTGAACTTAAAAGGTTTGTATAGATAGAAAAAATGCCCTAAAATGTTGGTGGGTGGTTAATCCATATTACTTCTGTTTGCTCATCTGTTGGGTTTGCCCATCTGTGTGGGATATTTGATTTATAGACTGCAGAATCGCCTTCTTCTAATACGTATGTTTTTCCGCCAACCTCTATCTTTAATTTACCTTTTATTACTATAGCAAGCTCTTCTCCATCATGCGAATGAGGGGATTGTCCGCTGGATGCACCACCTTCCAAGTACATATAAAGAGCTTCTATTGTGGTATCCGAAAATTGAGGTCTCAATAATTCATATTTTACTCTTGAACGTTTATTTTCAAATTTTCCTCTTTGAGATTTTTTAACAACTATTGAATCAAGGGTTTGTTCTTCTTCAAAAAGACTTATTATATTTGTATCGAGAGCATCGGCTATCTTTCTTAGGCTTGATATGGTTGGAGAAACTTTATCACGTTCAACTTGGGATAAAAAACCTAAGGAGCAACCCGATTTTTTGCTTAGGTCTCTGAGTGTCATATGTTTTTCTGTTCGTAAACTTCGAATCTTTTCGCCAAGTTTCATAGCGTTTCACTTATAGAACTTTTTTTTAAAAAAATCAAGAATAAACGACCCCGAATGTTCGGGGTCTGGGGGTGTATGAATTTACATTTCTCCAAGATAGCTTTTTCTAACTTGTTCGTTGTTAAGTAGTGCTTTAGCTTCATCTTCAAGTGTTATTGCGCCATTTTCCAGCACATATGCATAGTGTGCTATCTTTAGGGCTTGGGCAGCATTTTGTTCTACCAGTAAAACTGTCATACCTTTTGAGTTTAGCATCTTAACTATGTCAAAAACCTCAGCAACAATTTTTGGTGCAAGACCAAGAGATGGCTCATCCAACATAAGTAGAGATGGTTCGCTCATTAGCGCTCTTGCCAAAGCAAGCATCTGCTGTTCGCCGCCTGAGAGTGTTCCTGCCTTTTGGTTTGCTCTTTCTTTAAGGATAGGGAATAGTTCAAAAGCCTTTTCGTATAAAGGCTCAAGTTCGGAGTGCTTTTTATTGAATCCACCCATCCTAAGGTTTTCAAGTATGGTCAAATTAACAAAAACATGTCTGCCTTCAGGCACAAGCGATATTCCCATATTTGATATTTTATGAGCTTGCTTGCCTCTTATATCATGTCCTAAAAATTTTATATTGCCTTTGGATTTTACCAATCCTGCAATTGCTTTCAGTGTGCTACTTTTACCTGCTCCGTTTGCTCCGATAAGTGTAACTATTTTTCCTTCGGGAACATTAAAAGATATTCCTTTAACGGCATGTATAACGCCGTAATAAACATCCAAATCCTTAACTTTAAGCATTGATGTCTCCTAAATATGCTCTTATAACATCCGGATTTTTTTGAACTTCTTCCGGTTTGCCTTCGGCTATCTTCACTCCATGGTCTAATACGGCTATGGTTTTACATAGGCTCATAACAAATTTCATATCGTGTTCAATCAGAAGGATTGTTAAATCAAATTTGTCCCTTATTTCTTCAATAAAATACATTAAAGACATAGTTTCTTGCGGGTTCATTCCTGCTGCTGGCTCGTCAAGAAGCAACATTTTAGGACCTGTTGCAAGAGCCCTTGCTATCTCAACCTTTCTTCTGTCTCCGTACGGAAGTTCGCTTGCTTTATGATTTGCCTTATCTTGCAAATTAACGCTTTCAAGTAAATCCATAGCCATTTCCGTCATAATTTTTTCGTTTTTTGAAAATCTCGGCAGCCTTAATATGGTATCCAGTAAGTTGTATTTTAATTTATGATGGAAACCGGTTAAGACATTTTCCAAAACCGACAGATTTGTAAATAATCTAATATTTTGAAAGGTTCTTGCCATGCCTAAGGATACAACCTGATAAGGTTTTAATCCTACTATCGGCTTGTCGTAGAAGTATATCATACCCGATGTTGGCTGTAGGTTACCTGTAATCATATTAAAAACGGTAGTCTTTCCCGCGCCATTAGGTCCAATTAAGCCAAAAATCTCTTTTTCGGGAATTTCTACACTAAATTCATTAACGGCAGTCAAGCCGCCAAATTTCATAGTCATTTTATTGCATTTTAATACTGTATTCATTTGTTAGCCACTTTTTTTGTCTTAAATAGTTTAAACAAGCTATCCCAAGAAAACTCCTTTTGACCCATAATACCTTCACGGGCAAAAATCATTATAACGATTAGCAGTATCGAAAATATAACCATTCTCATACCGGGTATTCCCGGTATCGTAAAATTGAAAATATGCATGGGCTGTTCTACAAATCTCAATATTTCAGAGCCCCACACGACAAGTATGGTTGCAATTGCTGTTCCCGTCATACTACCTAAACCACCTATAACTATAATTATCAACAGGTTAAATGTTAAGAAAAATGTAAACAGTGTCGGTGATATTGTAGTTATTAGATGGGCAAGTAATCCACCAGCAACGCCTTCAAAAAAGGCACTTGTTACGAAGGCAATCATCTTTATTTTGAATGTATTTATACCCATTGCAATCGCTGCGTCTTCGTCGTCTCTAACGGCTTTCATAGCGCGTCCAAATTCCGAGTTTATAAGCCTCATTATTATGATTAAAGTAACTACAGCGAATCCCCATGTCCACCATAGGTTTGTGTAATTTTCTATGCCTTTTAATCCAAGCGGTCCATTCGTTATAGATATAGTATTATTTGAAACAACTCTAATTGTTAATCCAAAACCCAGCGTAACGATAGCAAGGTAATCTCCTCTAACCCTAAAAACAGGAAAACCAAGCAGAAATCCAACTATAGCCGTAACAATACCTGCTACGATTAAAGCAGGAAAGAAAGACATATGTAGATTTTGAAGCCATGGCACCATTGGTGATATGATAAACATAGCCTCTTTTTGAGCTGGTGTAAGTGTTAAAATGGCTGCTGTATATGCACCGATAGCGGTAAAGCCGTTTGGCTCCAATGAAAACTGCCCAGTAACACCGTTTATTAAGTTGTAACTTGCTGCAAGCATCAAAAAAATAGCCGTATTGTTTAAAATTCTAATATAGTAAGCGCTTAAGTTATTATTTGCATACCATAAAAACAAAAATAATAAGATTATGGATAATATGGTTAAAATCTGATTTCTTTTCATTTTTAGAAGCGCCCCCTTTCAAGGTCTTCTCCCATGATGCCGGTAGGTTTAAACAGAAGAACGAAAATTAGCAGTAAAAACGCAAAAGCGTCTTTGTATCCTGCCAAAGGAGGGAAAAGGGCAACCGCCAGTATCTCTACTATGCCTATTATGAAGCCACCTATAGCAGCTCCGGGAACTGAGCCTATACCACCCAAAACCGCAGCGGCAAATGCCTTAAGCCCTGGCATAATGCCCATTAACGGATTTATAGATGGATATTTAAGAGCCCAAAATATACCACCTGCTGCCGCTAAGGATGAGCCTATGGCAAACACAAATGATATTATGGCATCGACATTTGCGCCCATAAGTCTGGTTGTATCCATATCTAAAGAAAGAGCTCTCATAGCTATGCCATATTTTGTGTTGTGTAAGATATACATTAAAATAGCCAAGAATGCCAAGGCAACAATCGGAACAATTATGGAAATAACAGGAAGTATAACACCTTTTATATGAAGAGTTCCGCTAAATAATGCAGGTATGGGAAAGGATTTTGGAACACCACCAAAAATAACCAAAAATAGATTTTCCAAGAAAAAAGAAACGCCTATTGCAGTAATAAGGCTTGAGATTCTACTGGCATTTCTTAGCGGTTTGTAGGCAATCTTATCTATAACTACTCCTACAAACGCTGTTGCAAATATTGTTAATAAGAATGCAGCCCACCAAGGCAAAAGCAGTACTGATACTGCTAAAATTGCAATATAGGTACCAACCATCATAACATCGCCGTGGGCAAAGTTGATAAGACGTATAACGCCATAAACCATAGTATATCCGATAGCAATTAAGCCATACAAACTACCTAAGGCAAGTCCGTTAAACAACTGTTGAAGAATTAATGTTGTGTTCATTTTATCAGCTCTCTTTTATTTATATTTTTTGGTTTTTTAAAGAAGCGGGCTTTATGTAAAGCCCGCCGAATAGATGGATTATTAGGGGTTAACCGTTGTAACATATACGAATTTACCGTCTTTAACCTGTCTTATTACTGCACTCTTTACGGCATCTCCGTTTACAAGCGTTAATACACCTGTTATGCCATGGAAATTCTTTGTTGACCTAATTGCTTTATTGATTGCTTCGCTTGTAGCATTGCTTCCGCCTGCTCTATTGATTGCATCAACCATAACAAGATAAGCATCAGCTCCCAATGCAGCCATAGCGTCTGGGTCTACATTATAGTTTTTCTTGAATTTAGCCAAGAACTCTTTTCCTACTTTGCCTGCTGTAGCTTTTGGGTCGTAATGGGTTGTAAAGGTTACGCCTTCTACTGCCTTTCCACCAACCTTAAGTAGAGAGTAGGATTCAGCTCCGTCTCCTGCCAATATTGTTTGCTTTAATCCAAACTGTCTTGCCTGCCTTGCAAATAGAGCTAAAGCTTGGTAATAGGTAGGCATATAAATAATGTCAGGATTTTTCCCTTTTATTGCAGAAACCTGTGCTGAGAAATCCTGGTCTTCTGTCTGAACAGATGTTTTTACGACAATTTTTCCACCCATTTTCTTAAAGTTATCTATAAAGAATTTTGCTAATCCCACAGAATAATCCTGAGAAATATCAATTACAACGGCAGCTGTTTTGGCATGTAGGTTGTTGATAGCATATTTTGCTGCAACAGCGCCCTGGAATGGGTCGATAAAACAAACCCTTGAAACATACTTTTTACCCTTTGTAACAAGAGGGTTTGTTGCAGATGATGAAAGTAAAGGAATGCGATTCTTTTCGGCTATTGGAGCAGCAGCAAGCGTATTTCCACTTGCGATTGCGCCTATTATAGCTTTTACGTGATCTTTTGTGATTAATCTACTTACAGCATTTGCTGTTTCAACCTTATCTCCCTTGTTATCCAAGAGGATAAGTTTAATTGTGGCTCCGTCTTTTGTTTTTGGCTCCATATCCTTAGTTATCTGAACACCCTTCCAAGCCATCTGACCAAATGAAGCAATAGGCCCAGTCATTGGCCATACTACACCAATCTTAATCTCTTTTGCAAAACCGTTCGATGTCATGAACATCAAAGCTGCAACAATAACGGCCAAGAAACTAAACAGCTTCTTCATACAACACCTCCCAAACTTAAATTTAGGTAACTTTATTTGAAAAACAATTTTTTGTCAAGCACTATTAAATATTATAGAAATCTCTAAACCAAGCGATAAATTTCTTAACTCCTACTTTAATAGGTGTTGATGGTTTATACCTAAAATCGCTTATTAAGTCTGATACATCGGCATAGGTTGATTCAACATCACCCATCTGCATAGGCATCATATTAATCTTTGCTTTTTTGTTTAAGTTTTCTTCTATCGCTTCTATAAAATCCATCAATTTAACGGGAGAATTGTTTCCTATGTTATAAATTTTGTAGCTTGATGGAGCGCTTGCAGAATCCGGGTTTAAAAAATCGAACAACTCATTAGGTTTTGCAGGATGTTCAATAGTATGAAAAACACCATCTACTATATCGTCAATATAGGTAAAATCCCTTTGCATATTACCGTAATTATATACATCTATAGGTTTATCTTCTAAAATATTTCTTACAAACTTAAATAGAGCCATATCGGGCCTTCCCCAAGGTCCATATACGGTAAAAAATCTAAGTCCTGTTGCTTTAATCCCAAAAAGATGTGCGTATGTATGAGCCATAAGCTCATTTGATTTTTTTGTAGCTGCATATAGGCTTATCGGATGGTCAACGCAATCGTGTTCTGAGAACGGCTGTTTTTTATTTAGTCCGTATACACTTGAAGAGCTTGCAAAAGACAAGTTTTTTATATTGAATTGTCTACAGGCTTCAAGTATGTTCATAAATCCATAAATATTGCTATCTATATATGCATAAGGATTTTCTAATGAATATCTAACACCTGCCTGTGCTGCAAGATGGCATATATTTTCTACTCTATTATATCTTAACAGTTTAAATATATTGTCTTTGTCTTCGAGATTGAGCTTTATAAACTTGAAGTTGTCAAAAATAGAAGATTTAACCATTTTGTTGTATTCTATCTTATCTTTTTCTATGCCGAGTTCTTTTAGTCTTCCGTATTTTAGTTTTACGTCGTAATAATCGTTTATATTATCTATACCGAGAACATCATATCCATTATTTACAAGCTTTTTAACAAGATGAAATCCTATGAAACCAGCCACTCCGCTTACAAGAATTGTTTTCACGCTATCTCCTTTAATATATTTAGTTTTGTTTTTATATTTAATTGTGTTAGATTGTGTATTAAAGACTTATTTACATCTACAGACATAAATGTCTTTACTGTGTATAGTTTATCATTTTCTATGAATTTAATAATAAGAGGTTTTTCACCTTTATACATTGATATCGTTTCTTTTATGGATGTAATTGTTTCAATTTTTGATTCGTCCAATAAGAGCTCTACTTCTTCTATGCGTTTATCCAACTCATCTGTTGTGAATATGTCTTGGGCTATTATGCTTGGTTTATCTGTAGATGTGTCAATTGTTCCCTTAATGATAAGCAGTTCATCGCTTTCCAGTAAATCTGCTTTTGTTTCATACAACTTTGGAAAAACGGTTACTTCAAACGTTCCTTTAATATCCATAAATTTTACAAAAGCCATTGTATCCTTTTTCTTTGTTTTTGTTTTTCTTAAGGATATAGGTATTCCTGCCAAGACTATATTGCTTGATATGGCTTTTGATAAACTTTCGCTATCTACGGTTGCCACACTTTCTATGATGTCTCTATATTTGTTTATAGGGTTTGAGCTAACAAAGAATCCTAAAAGCTCTTTTTCATATTTTAGCACTTCAGCTTCATTCATATCTTCAACATCTTCAAGTTTTGGTAGAATTTCTTTTTGTGAGTCTGCGCCGCCAAATAGAGCTTGCATCTTCTTTGGTTTATCATTCTTTTTGTTTGCCCATTCCAAAAGATTATCCAAAGAAGCAAGCAAACTTGCTCTATTATCGTGAAGAGAGTCGAAACATCCGCTTTTTATTAAACTCTCCAAAACCTTCCTATTTACCTTTCTTGTATCAACCCTTTTAAGAAAGTCAAATATAGATTCAAATCGTCCTTCTTCTCGAACCTTTATTATGTTTTCTATAGCTGCGCTGCCAACGTTTTTTATAGCGCCAAATCCAAATCTTATTACTTTATTGCCTTCCTTGTCGGCAACGGCAAAATCTTGGAAACTATCATTAATATCAGGTGGTAAAACGGTAATTTTTAGTCTGTTGCACTCTTCAATATATTTAGATATTTTATCCGTATTATTTTTTTCGCTTGTCAAAAGGGCGCTTAAAAAATACTCTTTATAATGAGCTTTTAGATATGCTGTCTGATAGGCGATATAGGCATAAGCCGCAGAGTGGGATTTATTAAAGCCGTATTCTGCAAATTTTGCCATCAAATCAAAGATATATTCTGCTTTTTGTTTATCTATGCCGTTTTTAACGCTTCTTTCTACAAATATAACACGCTGTTCTTCCATAGCTTCTTTTTTCTTTTTACCCATTGCTCTTCTTAAAATATCAGCTTCTCCAAGTGTATATCCGGCAAGCTTACTTGCTATCTGCATTACCTGTTCTTGGTAAAGTATAATGCCGTATGTATCTTTCAATATTTCTTCGAGTTGTGGTAAGGGATACTCTATCTCTTTTTTGCCGTGTTTTCTATCAATAAAATCGTTAACCATGCCGCTTCCTAAAGGTCCTGGTCTATATAAAGCGACAAGTGCTATCAAATCTTCAAAGCAGGTTGGTTTTAGGTCGGTTATAAGTCTTTGCATACCGCTTGATTCAAGCTGAAATACGCCAAGCGTATCGCCCTTTTGTAACAGTTTAAACGTTTCTTTGTCATCAAGCGGAATCTTAGATATATCAAAATTATTTCCTATCAGCTTTACCGTTATATCTATAACCGTAAGGTTTCTCAATCCCAAAAAGTCAAATTTAATCAATCCTACATCTTCCAAATATTCCTTTGAAAATTGGCTAACAAACGCTTCTTCGCCAGCGGGCTTATAGATAGGGCAGCGTTCATATATAGGGTTTTCTGAAATAACAACTCCAGCTGCATGTGTTGACGCATGTCGCTTTACGCCTTCAAGTGTTTTTGATATCTCAAACAGTTTTTTAATCTTGCCGTTTTCTTCTATCTCTTTTTTTAGTTGAGGATTATCCTTTATCGCTTCTTCAAGATTGTCTTTGTCGGGTATCATTTTTGCGATTCTGTCGGCTTCTTTGTATGGAAAACCTAAAACCCTAGCCACATCTCTAACAACGGCTTTTGCCATCATTGTTCCAAAGGTGATAACTTGAGCTACGTTATATTCTCCATATTTCTTTTTAACATATTTTATAACTTCATCCCTTCTTTCAACGCAGAAATCTATGTCGATATCGGGCATTGTTATACGTTCTGGATTTAGAAATCTTTCAAATAGTAGGTTATACTCTATAGGGTCGATATCAGTAATGCCAAGCGAATAGGAAACAAGACTACCGGCTGCTGAGCCTCTGCCTGGACCAACAGGCACGCCATTGGTTTTTGCATAGTTGATAAAGTCCCAAACTATAAGAAAATAGCCGGGAAAACCCATTTGCTCTATAATGCCAAGCTCAAGCTCAAGCCTGTCTTTATATAAAGCCTTTTTGTCGTCGGTAAATCCCTGCATTCTTTTCTCCAAACCTTCGTAAGCAAGTTGCTTTAGGTACTCTTTTTCTGATAGTCCGTTTGGCGTCTTAAAATGAGGCGGAGAAAGTTTGCCAAGCTCAAGCTCAACATTGCACATATCTGCTATAATTTGAGAATTTTCAACAAATTCAGGGTGGTCTTCAAACATTGCAAGCATCTCTTCTTCTGTTTTGAAGTAAAATTCATCCGTACCCATTTTCATTCTGTCTTTTTCTTCTATTAGATGGTTTGTCTGTATGCAAAGCAGTGCATCCTGCGCTATGGCATCGGGTTTGTTCAAATAGTGGCAATCATTTGTTGCAACTAAAATTGTATCTGTTTCCTTAGCGAGTTTGATAATATCGGCATCTATTTTTTTCTGGTCATCAAGCCCATGGCGCATAATCTCCATAAAAAAATTGTCTTTACCGAAAATTTCTTTATATTCCAAAACGGTCTGTTTAGCTTTCTCGTAATCTCCATTTAACAAATTTATTTGAATTTCACCATGAAGGCAGGCACTTCCAGCTATAATTCCATCTGAATACTCTCTTAACAATTCTTTATCTATTCTTGGTTTGTAGTAAAATCCTTCTGTGTATGAGAATGTGGTTAGCTTCATAAGGTTTTTATAGCCTTCTTGATTTTTTGCAAGTAGGGTAATGTGGTAGTTGCCTTTGGTTTCTTTATCGAATCTGTTTGTAGGAGAAATGTAACCTTCAAAACCCAAAATTGGCTTTATGCCTTGCGATTTTGCCAATTTATAGAACTCTATTGCTCCAAACATATTACCGTGATCAGTCAAAGCGACGGCATTCATACCGCTTTCTTTGGCTTTTTTTACCATATTTGTAAGTTTGCTTGCACCGTCAAGTAAACTATACTCTGAATGGTTATGCAGATGAACAAACGACATAAAGCACCTCTCTTTATTTTTCAATATATCAAATATCAGAAAATAGAGTCTTTTTCAATTCTATTCAATATGGTTTTTATTATATTAGAAGGAATATGCACTATATAAACAATATTATATTAGTTGTGTATAGTGTTAATTTTGCTTATTCTTCGCCTTCCCAAATAAAGCCTATTCTTAATCCGCCCCAATGCTTGTTTTCGAAATAGATGGGCGTTGATATATCGTTCATAACAACACCTGTATCTCTCATATATGTTTGCAGTAGTACGGGTTTAGTGTTTCTTGCTGCCGCCAATCCTGTAGGGTCGTCAAAAATTCTTTTAGACCTATTGCCCACTAAATCCTTTTCATAATCACCTGTGAGCGGTTTGTCGTATATTGAGTTATGGGCGGGTAGGTAGCCGTTGTTATCAACCAACACTATAAATTTAAAATTTTTATCTACGGTTAGATACTTATCTTCTATGGGCTGTATATATTTTTTCATAAAGTCTGTAAATCTTGTTTCAAACTTTTGAGGATTTGTATTCGGTATAGGTATATAGTTTCTATCCCATAAATCTGAAGAAGATATAATACCCTTTTTAACGGATTCTTCGAAGGTGTTTTCTATATCACTTTTAATATTTAATAAAGTGCCATAAACCTTGTCTATGTAAGAACCGGTTTTAAATTGAACCATAAACGAAAACAGCTCTTCTGCCGTTTTAGAAATTTTGTATGAATTATCTTTTATTTTTTCTATTCTTTCTGCTGATTTACTAATATCGTTTGTTAATTTTGCCACTCTATCTGTCATAACATCTATGGTTGATGCTTGCTCTTCGGCAGCAGCAGCTACGTCTTCTATCATTTGGCTGGCTTCAGATACGCTCTTTGCGATTTCTATCAAGGAATCCGACGCTGTTTTTATAAGTTTTTTACCTTCTTCAACGGTGCTAATTGATTGTAGGGTGGCATCTATTGCTTCTTTTGTCTCTGTTTGGTTTCTTGATATTAAATTTTTTATCTGGTCTGTGGAGTGTGCCGTCTTGTCTGCCAATTTTCTAATTTCATCAGCAACAACAGCAAAACCGCGTCCTGCTTCGCCGGCGCGGGCAGCTTCAATAGCAGCATTTAAAGACAAAAGCGCTGTTTGATTTGTTATTTCATTAATTACTTCTACTATTTGTCCTATTTCATCTGATGATGAACCCAATTTTTTCATCATTTCGGCGTTATATTCGGTTTCCTTGGCAATATCGTCTATTTTTTCTATGGCAAGCAGAGCCTTTGATGAGCCTTCGCTTGATAGCTCGTTTACTGTTTTCATAAAATCCGATGTGCTTATAATATTTTGAGATACGCCGTTTATGCTGTCCTTTACTTCTTCCATGGCTTGCTCTAAATCATTCATACCGTCTGCTTCTCTTTTTACATTTTCCGATATTTTTTTGGCATTAAAGCTAACCTTTGCAGCTTGAGTTGCTATATCATTTGCAATTTTTAGAGTTTTTTTAAGGGCTGTTTGGACGTTTGAGATAAATGAATTTGCTATATCTATAAACTTAATGTTGCTTGCAACCTTCGGTAGTCTGTCTGTTAAATTGTATGTAGAGCATAAATGTTTATCACAAAAATCTGATACATCATTGATTGGTTTCACAAATTTTCTATGGTAGTAAAGAAGAAATACAGCAAACGAAATCAAAGATAACGCTATGAAAGATACAAGAAAAAAAGGCTTGGCAAAGATGTAGACGCCCAAAACGGAAATAAAATAAACTGAAAATATGATTGTACTTGTTACTATTACGTTCATTTAAAACCTCCACATACAAAATAACTTATAATATCTATTTTATACTCTTGATATGGTGTGTTGTCAAACAAAACTTAAATAATGCTTAAGTTTAAAGCGTAAAACAGATTAATATATGAGCATGTATAGATTTTTTGTTTGTAAATATATATAATGACAACGTGATAATAGATAACGAAAAAATAATTATGCAAAATGCAAAAAACAAAGATATAGCCAAGATGAGAAAAGATACATTAGACTGCTTAAATTATATGTTTGAACGTATAGATTCATACAAAGTTGTTTCAAAAAAGCTTGAAGATATCGATATCGATGCGGACAATATATATGTTGTTTCCGTCGGTAAGGCATCTGTGCCTATGGCTAAAGCGGCTCTTGAGAAACTAAATATAAAGGATGGGATTGTTGTAACAAACAAAAGCTGTTTAAACTGCAAATTAAGATGTATTAAATCAAGCCATCCTACACCATCAAAAAAGAGTATAGATAGCGCAAATGCGGCAATTGAGATATTAAAAAAAGCAAAAAAAGACGATGTAGTTTTATTCTTAATATCCGGTGGTGCATCGGCTATGTTTGAGCTATCGTATGTTTCTTTAGAAAGCTTAATTGCAACAAACGATATCTTAATAAAAAGCGGTATGGATATAAGGGATATTAACTGCATAAGAAAACATCTATCAAGAATTAAAGGTGGAAAGATAACGCTTTATACGAGTGCAAAGATTTATTCTTTTATTGTTTCTGATGTTGCAAACAATGATTTGTCTTCTATTGCTTCAGGTTTGACCTATTTTGATAATACAACATTTGATGATGCTGTATCACTTGTTAAAAGATATAAATTATTCAATAAATTGCCAAATGAGGTTTTAAGGTTTTTAATCTCTAAGGAAAGCAGATTTGAAACTGTGAAAAAAGATTTTTTTCCGTTTGATAGGGTAGAAAATTTTATAGTTTCCGATAACAAAAAAGCCTGTATGCTTGTTGAAGATTGTCTTAGGAATAAAGGTTATTCTATTTTGAATTCAGGGTCTTATCTAACACTTGATGTAAGAGATGCTGCTTGTTATATAGTTAAAAAGATACAAAAGATGGACAGGTTGTCGGCTATGGTTATCGGTGGAGAAGTTACGGTAAATGTGCAAGGCAGTGGTATTGGCGGCAGAAATCAAGAACTCGCTTTGTTTGTTGCGGAAAAGATACAAAATGAAAATAATACAGCTTTTATGGCATGTGCTACAGACGGAAAAGATGGAAATAGTCCGTCATCAGGAGCAATTGTTGATGGCGATACGATTAAACGTTCTTTAAGATTGGGCATTAATTACAAACAGTACTTAAAAAATAACGATTCGTATAGTTTTTTTCAATTGTTGAAAGATGATATAAGTATTACTGACACAAATACAAACATAGCAGATATTTATATATCAATAAGATTTTAATATATTTATGTATACGATTAATATAACATTTCAAAGTCTTTGACAAAACAGATTTGCTTTTGTATTTTTAAGTGTATGTGTAAAAGCGACGAAATATTTATGCAAAAAACTATAGCATTAGCTAAAAGGGCAATCGGTAGAACTTGCCCAAACCCTTTGGTTGGTGCTGTTATAGTTAAAGATGGGAAAATTATAGGAGAAGGTTACCATAAAAAAGCCGGTATGCCACATGCCGAAGTGGAAGCTATCAATTCTGTTAAGAACAAGGATGATTTAAAAGGCGCAACTATCTATGTAAATTTAGAGCCTTGCAATCACTATGGAAAAACGCCTCCGTGCTCTTTGGCTATAGAAAGAAGCGGCATAAAAAGAGTCGTTATAGGAATGCTTGATGTTAATAAGGAAGCATCGGGCGGTGCAGAATATCTAAAATCAAAAGGCATAGAGGTTACAACGGGAATACTTGAAGAAAAAGCGAAAAGACTAAATGAAGTGTTTATAGAAAATAAAACAAACAAAAAACCATTTTTTGTTATGAAAGCCGCTATGCTTCTAAATGGAGCGATAGCTGTAAAAGGCGGTGTATCAAAATGGATAACATCGGAAAAATCTCTTAGGCTATCCCATAGGTTAAGAGGTATGTATGATGCTATAGGTGTAGGGATAAATACAATTATTATGGATGACCCTTTGCTTACCTGCAGAGTAGGAAGATACAAGCAACCCAAAAGAATTGTATTTGACGTTAATTTAAGAATCCCGACATCATCTACAATATTCAGTAAACTTTCAAGTAACATATATATTGTTACATCTCCATATGCTGAAAACTCTAAAAAAAGGGTTTTGGATGCTATGGGTGTAAATATAATTGAATGCGACATAAAAAACGGAGAATTTGACCCGAATGTTTTGTCTGAAAAACTTTTAGAAAATGATATATGCTCCTGCGTAATAGAAGGTGGAAGCAGGACGCACGGATATTTTTTAAAACATAATTTATACAATAAGGCTTACCTGTTTTATGCTCCAAAAATTTGCGGCTCTTATGGTGCTTTTAATGTTGTTGGGACGGATGCTCCTACAAGTTTGAATAATGTTAATATGTTGAAGGAAATGGATTGTAAAAAAGTAGGAGATGATATACTGATTGAAGGGTATTTTTGATGTTTACCGGTATTGTTGAAGATGTCGGTAGGGTTTTTAAAATAACTAAAAAATCAGATGGCATAAGGCTTGTTTTGGCGACTGATAATGTTTTAAATGACGTTAAAATAGGCGATAGTATAGCGGTAAACGGTGTTTGTTTAACAGTAGTTGAGCTTGATAGTGCTAAATTTAGTGTTGATGTATCTTTCGAAACCATTAATAAAAGCAATATAGGTATGCTTAAGGTCAACGATTATGTTAATTTAGAAAAAGCGCTGAAGCTATCGGATAGATTGGATGGCCATATAGTTTTAGGTCATGTTGATTCCAAGGCATCTATCGGTGAAGTTAAAAAAATTGGTGATTTTTATGTTTTGAAGGTCTATATAGACGATTATGTTTTTGGTCATTGTGTTGATAAGGGTTCTGTTGCTGTTGATGGTATTAGTTTGACGATAAGCAGACTTGAGAGTTCTTTTTTTGAGGTTGCTGTTATTCCGCATACATTCGAAAACACAAATCTTAAATATAAAAAGCCTGGTGATTTGGTTAATATAGAAGTCGATATACTTGGAAAATATGTTGAAAAAATGTTAAAAAAAAGCACAATAGATGAGCGATTTTTAGCCGAACACGGTTTTGCTTAAAATATGTATTAAAAGGGGTTATTTAGATGTTTGCAAGCGTTGAAGAAGCGATACAAGATATAAAATCAGGCAAGATGGTTATAATGGTAGATGATGAGGATAGAGAAAACGAAGGCGATTTTGTTATGGCTGCCCAGTTTGTTACGCCAGATGCCATAAATTTTATGGCCACACACGGCAGAGGGCTTATATGCCTACCTATGGACGAATCTTTGATAAATAAATTGGATTTACACCTTATGACTGTTAATGATAACGACAAATTCAAGACCGCATTTACCGTGTCTATAGATGCTCATCCAAAATATGGTGTTACTACGGGTATTTCTGCATACGATAGAGCAACAACGATACAGACGGCTATAAGACCAGACGTTAAACCAACCGATTTAGTAAAACCCGGACATGTTTTTCCGTTGATTGCTAAAAAAGGCGGCGTTTTGGTTAGGGCTGGGCATACCGAAGGCAGCGTGGATTTGGCTAAAATGGCTGGATTGATACCGGCTGGTGTTATATGTGAAATTATGAACGAAGACGGAACAATGGCAAGAAGGTCTGAGCTTGAAAAAATTGCCGAAAAATTCAACCTTAAGATGATTACCATATCGAGCATAATAGAATACAGAATGCAACATGAAAGGTTGATTGAAAAAACAGCAGAAGCCGATTTGCCTACAAAATACGGACACTTTAAAATAGTGGTTTATAAAAGCAAGGTAGATGATTTTGAGCATGTTGCCTTGGTTAAAGGAAAGATTACCAAAGATGAGCCTATTTTGGTTAGGGTTCATTCATCATGTTTGACGGGAGATATATTGGGCTCATTAAGGTGTGATTGTGGAGACCAACTGCATACGGCTATGGAGATGGTTGAGAAAGAGGGTAGAGGAGTTGTTTTATATATGCAGCAAGAAGGTAGAGGCATTGGTTTAACAAATAAAATAAAGGCTTACGATTTACAAGACCAAGGCTACGATACAGTAGAAGCAAATATTAAGCTTGGATTTAAACCTGATTTGAGAAACTACGGTATAGGTGCTCAAATTTTAGTTGATTTGGGTATTAGGAAAATAAAGCTTATGACAAACAATCCAAAAAAAATTGTCGGTCTTGAAGGTTACGGTCTTGAGGTTGTAGATAGGGTGGCCATAGAAATAGCGCCAAACGATGTTAATAAGTGTTATCTTGAAACGAAAAAGGTAAAAATGGGTCATATGTTGACAAAGGTATAGAAGGGGTTTTGTATGAAGATTATTGAAGGTCAAATAGATGCTAAAGGACTTCAAGTTGCTGTTATAGTGAGCAGGTTTAATAGTTTTATAACCGATAAGTTGCTCGGTGGAGCAATTGATGCTTTTGTAAGGCATAATGGAAATGAAGATGATATAACCGTTATAAAGGTGCCAGGCGCTTTTGAGATACCTATGGCTTTAAGTAGGGTTGTTGAAAAGGGTTATGACGGCGTTTTGTGTTTGGGCGCAGTAATAAGAGGCTCTACACCGCATTTTGATTTTGTGGCGAATGAGACATCAAAAGGAATAGCACAAATCGCTCTAAAAAGTTCAATTCCCGTTTCGTTCGGCGTCTTAACGACAGATACGATAGAGCAGGCAATTGAAAGGGCTGGAACAAAAATGGGCAATAAAGGGTTTGATGCTATGGTTTCTTTAATAGAGACTATAAACGTCTATAAAAGTATTTAGATATGTCAAGAAGAAAAGCAAGATTAACGGCGGTTCAGTATCTTTACGCCAAGGATTTTGGCAATAGCGATAAACCTGGTGAATTTATAGAATATGTTGAATCTCCTAAGAAAAATGACGATAAAGAATTTGCGGAGATGCTCATTAAAGGAACGATGAATAATATAGAGACCATAGATAAATTGATAGCAACATACGCTAAGCATGGAGATGACATTATAACGGCTGTGGATAAGAATATTTTAAGGGTTGGTATATACGAATTATTAAATATCAAAGATACGCCATACCCTGTTGTTATTAATGAGTATGTAGAAATTGCAAAGGAGTTATCTAAAGATAACTCAAAATCTTTTATAAATGCCGTATTGGATAAAATAAAAACGGAGAAACTATGAAGAATAGAATTATAGTTGCACTTGATATGAAGGGTTTGGATAATATATTTAAAATAGTTGATAAACTTGGCGATAATGCCGTATGGTACAAGGTGGGAGCTGTTAATTTTACAGCTTATTCATATAAGTTGACCGATTTTATACACGAAAAAAATAAGAAACTGTTTCTTGATTTGAAATATCACGACATACCAAACACCGTTAAAGAAGCCGTCTATTCGGCGTGTGAGATTGGTGTTGATATGCTAACTATTCATTCTGTAGGCGGTATTGATATGATGATGGCTGCAAAAGATGCCGTTAAGCGTTTTGAAGATGAGTATTCTAAAAAAGGACCCACTATACTTGCAGTTACAGTTTTAACAAGTTCTACCAAAGAGACGATAAAAAGGGATATGTTTTTGGATATAGATGTTGAAGATATGGTTTTAAAATTGGCAGATAACGCAAAAAAAGCGAATATTGACGGACTTGTAGCATCCCCTAAAGAAACACAGCTTTTAAGAAAGGAGTTTGGTGATTACTTTACCATAGTAACGCCGGGTATCAGACCAAAGAATGCATCAAAAGACGACCAGAAACGTGTTACTACACCTAAAGATGCAATAAAGATGGGTTCGGATTATATAGTTGTCGGAAGGCCGATATATGCCAGCGATAACCCTGTCGAATCCTTTAATATGATAGTAAAAGAAATGGAGGAAACATGTTAACTCAAGAAGAAGCATTGGCTATCTACAAAAAGAGAAATGCATATCTGCAGGGACATTTTAAATTATCAAGCGGTCTACATAGCGAATTCTATCTACAGAGCGCTTTGGTTTTGCAGTATCCGCACGATGCTTGGAAGTTGTGTTCATCGATAGCTGAATACTTTAAGGATAAAGATATAGATGTGGTTGTAGCGCCTGCTATGGGTGGTGTTTTGGTGTCATACGATGTAGCGAAAGCCTTAGGTGAAAATATTAGGGCTATATTTGCCGAAAGGGTTGATGGTAAATTAACCCTAAGAAGAGGCTTTTCGATAGATAAAAACGACAGGGTTTTGGTTGTGGAAGATGTGGTAACAACAGGAAAAAGCGTTAATGAAACACTTGATTTGGTTAGAGAGTATTCTGATAATATTGTTGGCGTCGGAGCGTTGGTAGATAGAGGCGGAAATTTTGACCCTAAGGGTTTGGATTATTTTCCGCTGATTAAATTGAGCATAACAAATTACGAACCGGACAATTGTCCTTTATGTAAAAAAGGCATACCAATAGAAAAACCGGGTAGTAGATTTATAAAGAAGTAAGCTCAATTTTAGTTTATATTACAACTTATAGTTAAAAGTATTAATAAAAACTTGATATTTTATTCAATAAAGTATATTATTAAACTAATAATATAAATAGGAGGTGCTTTTATGCCAAAGGTAACATGGATTGGACAGTCGGCTGTTCTTGTAGAGGGAGAAAAAACAAAATTCATCATAGACCCTTATATTACGGGAAATCCGGATATTAAAGAAGGAACTTTGAAGCCAGAAGATATTGATGTGGATTATATTTTAGTAACGCATGGACATTGGGACCACTTAGGCGATACCATAGAGATAGCAAAAAAGACAAATGCTACAGTTATTGCCGTATTTGAATTGATTACCTATTTACAAGGCAAAGGTATCGAAAATGTTCATCCTATGCATATAGGTGGAGCTCATAGATTTAGTGATGATTTTTGGGTAAAATTGACTATCGCCCACCACGGCAATGCAGTTATGAACGATGAGGAAGGCATTGTGTATACAGGAAATCCGTGTGGATTTGTTGTTGAGATAGATGGAAAAACTTTATATCATGCTGGCGATACGGGATTATTTATGGATATGCAGCTTATCGGAGAGTTGAATAAAATAGATTTGGCTATGATTCCAATAGGCGATAATTTTACTATGGGCGTAAAAGATGGCGCTAAAGCGGTTGAGTTTTTGAAACCTAAAGCCGTTATGCCAATGCACTATCTTGCTTGGGATTTAATAAAACAAGACCCGAACGAATTTATCAACCTTGTCGGCAATACGGCTGAGGTAAAGATTATTAAACCGGGTGAAAGCTTGGAAATCTGATAATTTTGTAAAATCTTTTAAAGCGGATGCCGTTTATCGACATCCGCTTTTTTGTTATTTATTTTCTAATCCAACCTGTTTTTGTCTGTATGTATGTTCCTTTTGGCGCGGTATCCTGCCATTGTTTTGCAAAGATTTTTTGAAGTTTGTCTATTTGAGAACTTTGTATATTTAACGCCTTGGCCACTTCTTTATAAAGTATTTTTCTATCATTATTCTCATTTGAAACCAATTTTTTGAGAATCATTTTATCTTTTAAGGAATGTGGTGTTTTGTATATTTTTACGTATCCATTTATAAGTTCTGCAAGATAACCGTTTTTGTAGTATGGTATCATTTTTTTAAATCTTGTCTTCATCGAACGTTTTACTGTTTCTATTTTGGCGTTAGTAATATTTAATGCCCTGTTTGACGCATATGCATTTTGAATAAAAATATTAAAGTTAAGTGAAGTGGGTGATGTTTTTTTGTCTATCTTGCCTCTTATTTCATTAACTATCTTTTTTGCTTTTTCTTGGGCTTCCTGCGCTGGAAAATATATATTGACAGTTACACACGAGTAAAGCACAAACATAAATAAAAGCACCCATACAGTTTTTAGATTTTTCACCTTTCAACCTCCTTAAATTTCTTTGATTTCCATATCTGCTATTTTGTTTATTAAATAATTAACATAAAGGATATTAAAAAACAGAAGTAGAAACGTATTTACTCTTAGTTCTATACCCCACTGTGTATTAGCATATTCTTCAAGCCATTTCCCCATCTGCCAGGATATTGCAATCATAAAGGCGCTGTATGCTATCTGTAGTATAAGTATAGCAGGCATTATTAATCTGATATGAAGAGATGCAAATATGCCGGGCAGTCCGCTACATATAGCTGCGTATATAAGAAAATTTTTATCAAATATCTCTTTATTTGCTATTTCGTTTAGTTTTTTTCTCCTTTCAGCAATCCATATAAAATAGTAAACTCCAAATGTCAAAAACCCTAATACAATGACCTGAAGGGTAGGTTCTCCAAACTCTTTTACAAATAAGTGCCTGTGCATAGAAAACTCCTATTCTATTTTTATGTTATTTTTATCCATCACTCTCTTTATTCTATTTAACATATCTTCCCAGTCAATCGAATTGTTTTTGTTCATATTAACTACACTCACACCTATAAGCAACTCTTTTTCGATAATGTATTCTTTATCCTTGTTTTTGTAAAGGCCGTGAAGTGAGAATTTGTTGTTTTTTAGGGTTGCTTTAAATCCTATGCGAGAATATGGAAATGTTTTAAAAAACGGTATAACTATATTTGTGTATCCGCCACCTATGCTCGATATATTTTTTATAGCCTTTAGGGCAATCTTTTTTTGAGATTTTATTGCAGAATCTGTCTTAACAACAGCGACAAACGACAAAGGTTTTTTAAAGTTTACCAAAGAAAGATTATTTACGTATCCCTTTATATATCCCGTTATTAAACCAAAACCGGTATTCTGTGTTATTTTCTTTAGGTTGATTGAGCAAAAATCTATATCCATAACCAAAACTGGCAACTCGTATAAATCCAAAATGTGTATATTCTTTATTGTTATGTTTCCATCAAACGCTTTTATATGTATATTGCCGTCGGTTTTGATATTTTGGTTTGCGAGTAATATCTTTTTAAGGTGTGTATCTATAAATAAATCTTTTGTTATTAGGCTAAATAAAAGATTGGATGATAAGGTTTCTTTGCTTAAATCTATAAGTGTGGTTATTGGTAAAATCTTTAAACTTTTGTCATTTGTTTTTATTTTTGTGATTATCTTTAATGTATTTTTATTTGAAATGACTTTTGAAAATAGATTCAGTTTGTATTTTAATATATTAGCAGTATGAATTTTAATATAACCGTTTCTTTTTTTATCTATATTATAGCAAATCGGTATTTTCGCATTTATGTTGTCTATTTTTATTGCTCCAATCTTTAGATTATGCAGGGTTAGGTTAGTTTCTGCATAAACGCTCTTATTTTTAAATAGTTCTAAGTCTATCTTAATTTGTCCTGTGTTTGAGATGGTAGATGATTGCAATAATTGTGAACTATATGCGTCTTTTATAAGCAACTTAAATACATCTTTTGGTTTGTTGGAATATATGTGAAATTTTACCGTTTTACCTTTTTTTATATGGGTTTTTATAATGTCTTTTATATCTATTTCTGCCGATAAATCTTTTATGTTGAGTGTTGCTGTTGTTGGAAGGTTATAGAAATCTATATACCAATTATCAAAAAATACCGCTTCTCCATTGCCGATATACACATATGCTTTATTGTTTTTTATCGTTATTTTGGCTTTTAAGTTTTGAGTTGTTATGTTTGTATCTTCTATGGATACATTTTCTAAATCTGCTTTTATGTTTTTATATTCTTTATCTGTTTTGAGCGTTAATTTTTTTATCTCTAACCCGTTTGATTTTAAATCGCTTGTTGTTAAAACAATAAAATTGCTCTTTATAAATAGATTAAAGAAAAACGAGATATTGAATTTTTCTATTTTGGCTATAGCCTTAGATTTTGCCGAATCTATCTTAATACTAAACGGACTTAGTGTTATTTTGGTCTGTTTAATCTGAATATTGTTGTTTAAAATTAGCGATGATTGCCGTTTGTAAGTCAAATAAATTTTTTTTGGTTTAATTATAGTGTTTTTTAAGATGATTCTATTTTTATCGATATCTATGTTTGAGTAGAGAGAGTTTATATAGGCTTTGATGTCGAATTTCTTTTCTTTTAATTCAAAATAACCCTTCAATGCTAAATGTTTTTTCGAAAGGCTCAAGTTCAAATGGTTTGCTTTTATTTTATCGGTGGTTATAGATATATTATCGAATGTTAGTCTATTAATCTTGTTTATATTAAAAGATTGTCTTTTGTCGTTTGACGCTTCGTTTTTTATCTTTAGGTTTGTATCTTTTGCGTATATGTCCAATGTTAAATTTCTATTTACCTTTATGACTGCAAATCTTGAATTTAATAAGAATCTGTTATTCTGAAGTCTGAGATTTTTTATTACAAAATTAAATTTATGTATTTTAAAGTCTTCAATATAGCAAGATATATGTTTTTTGTTAAGGTAGAATACAATAACTTTTTTAATGAGTATATTTTTAAAAATCAGTATACCAAAAAAAGATACCGATAGTATGAATAGGATTGCGTATCTGTGCTTATATTTTTTCATTTAAGAAGTTTGATGGTTTTGCCTTCTATTGCGATAACCCCTTCTTTGGATAGCTGTTTTAAAACCCTTGAAAATGTTTCGGGAGTTATACCTAAAAGTAGAGCTATTTCCTGCTTAGGTATATTAAGCGTTATTGTGTTATCATCTTTTTTAACTGTTTCTAAATAATTTATAAATTTCTCTCTTGTATTCATAATAGATAAATTTTTTATTATATTTGCCATATAGTTAAGTCTATGGGCAAATATGCCGATAAGCTTCATTGCGAAATCAGGATTTTTCTGTATAGCTTCAAACAGTTTTAATGCATCTATCTCAAGAAGCCATGAGTTTTTTATTGTTATTGCACTTACAGGGTATCTATTTTTTAGAAAGAGAACAATTTCTGCAAAAAACTCACCCGGCTCTACAAAATGAATCACAGCTTCTTTTCCGTCGTCGTTTGTTTTATAGAGTTTTATATTGCCTGATACAAGAAAATATAAACTTGTTCCTTCTTGTAGTTCCAAAAAAATTATCTCTTTCTTTTTTTTGTAGATTAGGTTAGAAATAGAGTTTATAAAATTTAAAAAATTAGGCTCTTCCTTTATATTTAATGATTTCAAAAAAAAATTTAAGGCTTCTTTTTTATTCATTTTCTTGACTTCCATCAATTGAATAGCTCAGAAAATAGTATATATTTATAAATAGAAAAATCAAGGAGGTGTTTTTATGTTTTGTTACCAATGTCAGGAGACGCTAAAAAATCAGGCGTGTACAGTTAGAGGTGTATGCGGAAAAGACGAAAGAGTCGCAAACCTTGAAGATGTTCTGATTTATGTAACTAAAGGGATAGGTGTTGTTCTAAAAAAAGCAAAAGCATACGATAAAGAGGCTTCTCATTATATAGCAAAAGCTCTTTTTACTACCATAACCAATGTTAATTTTGATGAAGACAGGATTGCTGATGCAATAAAAGAAGGTTTAAGGATTAGGGATGATTTAAAGAAAAAATATAATGTGAGCGATGATGGTTTGCACGATTCAGCAACATTTACAGGTTCAACCAAGGAAGACTTTTTGGCTAAATCGAAAGAAGCTAGCGTATTGGCTGAAGAGAATGAAGATATTCGTTCATTAAAAGAACTTATGATTTACGGACTTAAGGGTGTTGCAGCATATGCAGACCATGCATTAGTTTTGGGTTATGAAGATGACGATGTTATGAATTTCTTTATTGACGGAATGGCTGCTACGACTGAAGATTTAAGTGCTGATGAGCTTGTAGGGCTTGTTATGAAAACAGGTGAGATGGCTGTTAAGGGTATGGCTATTCTTGATAAGGCTAATACGGAAACCTACGGACATCCTGAAATTACAGAAGTAAATATAGGTGTTGGCAAAAACCCTGGTATTTTGATTTCTGGACACGATTTGAAGGATATGGAAGAGTTGCTTGAACAAACTCAAGGAACTGGCGTTGATGTTTATACTCACGGCGAGATGCTTCCTGCCAACTACTATCCCGCATTTAAAAAATATCCAAATTTTGTAGGTAACTACGGAAACGCTTGGTGGTTGCAGGATAAAGAATTTGAGTCATTCAACGGTCCTATTTTAATGACAACAAACTGCCTTGTTCCGCCCAAAGACTCTTATAAGGATAGGGTATTTACTACGGCAAACGTTGGATTCCCGGGTGTAAAACATATTCCTGATAGGAAAAATGGTCAACCCAAGGATTTCTCAGAAATGATTGAGATGGCAAAGAAATGTAAACCACCTGTTGAGATAGAAACAGGCAAGATTGTCGGCGGATTTGCTCATGAGCAGGTATTCAAACTTGCCGACAAGGTTGTTGATGCTGTAAAATCCGGTGCAGTTAGGAAATTTGTTGTTATGGCAGGTTGCGATGGAAGACATAAATCAAGAGAATACTATACGGAGTTTGCAAAAAAATTGCCAAAAGATACAATTATCTTGACTGCAGGATGTGCAAAATTCAGATACAATAAGTTAAACCTTGGCGATATCGGTGGCATTCCGAGAGTGCTTGATGCTGGTCAGTGTAACGATAGTTATTCACTTGCTTTGATAGCCTTGAAGTTAAAAGAGATTTTTGGAACTGATAGCGTAAATGAACTGCCGATTGCATACAATATTGCATGGTATGAGCAAAAGGCTGTTGCAGTATTGCTTGCACTGTTGTTCTTGGGCGTTAAAAATATCAAATTGGGACCAACACTTCCTGCTTTTATGTCTCCTAATGTATTAAAGGTTCTTGTTGAAAAATTCAATATTTCTGGTATAACTGATGTTGATAGCGATATGAAAGAACTGATAGGATAAAACCTACCTTTAGCCGACCAAAAGGTCGGCTTTTTTGATTATTTAGCTTGACTTACTATCTGTATAGTGATATAAGTTTATATCTTCGTAAGGCTATTGTCATAGTTCGAGAAGACGCTAAGCTGCTTTTATAGGCAGTATAGCATAGATTTTTTGTTTGAGGTGTGTTTTTATGGTTAAGACGCTTTATGTGGGTAATCTACCCTACAGTACATCTGAGGATGATCTTAAAGAATTGTTTGTTCAGTACGGCGAGGTAAACTCAGCCAAAATTATTACAGACAGGGAAACCGGAAGGTCAAGAGGCTTTGGGTTTGTTGAAATGGCAACTGATGGTGTTGATAGTGCTATCAGTGCGTTGGACGGAAAAGAGTTTGGAGGACGTAGCTTAAGAGTTAACGAGGCAAGGGAAAGAAAGCCAAGAAGATTTTAAAGTTAAACTAAAAAACAATCAAAAGGCGAAAATTCGTTAGAGTTTTCGCCTTTTTTATTTTAAAGAATTCTTATTTCTACACGTTTGTTTACAAGATGAGCTAATTCTTCATCATAATCCACAACAATAATAAACGCTTTTGCATTTTTGCCGTCTATATCTCTTTTATTGTTTTGCCCGTGTTTCTTGCGTGCTTTTCTAATGCCTACTATTCTTCCTTTGAAGACCTTATTTTTTAAAATATGGTTGTTTGAGTCGAGTTTATTTATTCTATGAGAATGTCCGATTATAATATCAACCATAGAATCAACTCCTTATTAAAATTCTCTATATCATAATCGGATGTATTTGTGTATTGATTAGTATGATAAAAAAGAAAGAGCGCTTTAAAAAAACGCTCTTTTTGTTATTCTACTCCTAAGACCTCTTTTATAGCCTGTTTCATTGAATCTTTAGGAAGCGCTCCTACAGCCATCTGAGGCTGTCCTTCTTTTGGAACAAATAGTAAAGACGGTATGCTTTGAATACCGAATAGTGCGGCAAGCTCTTGCTCTTCGTCTGTATTGATTTTATAGAAAAGCACTTTGCCTTCATACTCTTTGGATAACTCTTCGATAATTGGTGCAACCATTTTGCAAGGACCGCACCAATCGGCGTAAAAGTCTATTACGCAAGGAAGTTCTCCATTATACTTCCAGTCTTGGTTTTGCTCATAATTAAAAACCTTTTCCAAAAAAGTTTCCTTAGTCAAATGTTCAGCCATCAACAAACTCCTTTAACAAAAATTAATCCGTTAGTTTATACAGTATTTGCCTTTTATTGTCAATCTTGCTATAAAATACAATAATATTTAATCTGTACGGAAGAGGTTGCGCTTTTGGTAGGTTTATTTGACGATTTTGAAAAAGGTGGAGTAAAAAAGTATTTAAATGTAATTTTAAATGGAGAATTGCAGCAAGATGTAAAGTTTTTATCTATATTTCCTCCAGAAATTTATAAACAAATATATATTGTAAGTTATGTATCATCGTATAAATTCTTTTTCGAAAACATAAAGGATTTTGAAAGCGTAACGCTAATTTTGGGCGAAGAAGATAATATATCTAAATTTTTATCGTTAAATGTTAAAGATTTAGAAAAACTTCTTAAAGAAATTAAAGATATTCAGATAGCAAAAAAAATTATTAACCGAGATATAGAATTTAGATACATTGCAGAAGATTATAGGCTCCACTCTAAAATCTACTTTGCAAAAGGGGAAAATAGAAAAAGGGTTGCAGTAGGTTCTGCTAATTTTACATCTTCTGCATTTGAGTCTAACCAATATGAAGAATTGCTTGTTTTTGATAATGAGCCATATATATCTTTATATGAAGAACGAATAGATATTTTAATGAAAAAATCAAAGGATGTTTTGACGCCAACAGTCGTAAAGAAGATTCGTGATTCTTTTATAAATAGTTCTCAACTTATATCAGAAGAGATTGATAATAGCTCTATTAAATCAAATGAGGTTGTTGCTAAAAATATTAAAGAGAGTATCGTAAAAGCAGAAAGAGTAGATGCTAATAATATATCCAATAGCGTTATAGTTGCAGATAATGTATCGAATGCAAGGCTTGATACGGGTATTATTCTATCATTTAAAGATAAACAAGATATAGCTTATGAAAAATGTTTGGAAATTGGTAATAAAGTTGCCGAACCTTTGAATATTATTAATAGGGTAGAAAATGAGATTGAGCAAATTTACGAAATTGAAGAAAATATTAAAACAACAAACGAGCTGCTTGCCAAGGTTACCAAGAGTAAAAATAAAAGATTGGTATTTAAGCCAAAATCGGAAGTGAAAAAGATTTCTGAAGCAATAAAGGTTTCTGTTGTAAAAACCTCTGAAAAGAGTGAAGACTATATTAAAAAAAGAAGATTTTTTACATTTAAAAACTATAATATATTGGAATATGATGGTAGTAAGTTTATGCCATTTTTATACCAACAAAACGATAAACTGTTTGAGCAGGTAAAAAGATTAAGGGCATTTATTAAAAGCTATTCTCTTTTTACGGTAAATAAGGAAGAAGAAAATGAAAGAAAGGTTACTGAAGCTATATTATTTTCCTTGATGTCCGTATTTATATGGCTTATGAGAAGAAAAACGGCTGAATTGCATGGCAAAGAAAAGCTTGCCGAAATTCCTCTTATGATGATAATAGGCGGCCAAGCAAATACTGGCAAATCGAAATTATTGTTTTTTATCAATAAGCTTCTTGGAAATAATTATGATGTTTATAACTACCAAGAGATAGATGTAAGAGGCCAAAAAGTTATAGCAGATATGCTTGAGACGGAAAACATATTTCCGCTTCTTGTTGATGAAGTTGAACAAAAGCTGTTCGATTCTAACGCAGGACAGATGCTTATAAAAAGCGCAACAAACAAATTAACAGACCCACATCCTTGCTTTATAGGAACGACAAATAAGGAATTTAGCCCAAGAGCTGAAATTGTTAGAAGACTATATTATATAAATTTTACAGACCCTTTTTTAATGAGTTATAGCGACGAAAAGAAAGAAGCTGATAGGTATTTAAATGAAGAGGTTGGTGAGATAGATGATACTGTATTTAGGTATTTCTTGAAAGAGATGCTCTCAATTATTAAAGAAGACAGTGAGACCTTTTTTACTATTAACGACCCGTTGTATTACGGAAGGAAGGTTTTGAGAAACCTTTTTGAAGGTGCAAAAGTTGATACATCGTGCATAAGCGATAAGTTTATTGGTGATTTTTACAGGACAAGCAGTATAGAATGGAAAAATATATTTGTATATCATAAAGAGCTTTTTAAAAGTGATAGGATTGATAATGAAGATGTATACTTAATAGATTTAAATATTATAGCAATGGATACAGGATATAAAAGAAAGGCGGATATCTTGAAGAATAAACTGCCTCCGGATGTTCTAAAGAGTAGTGGAGAGACGGTTATTGCCTTAAGAAAACAAAAATTTCTTGACTTTATAGGATTGAAGGATTCAAGAAAAAAATGGTTTTGGTTTTTTAAGAAGAAATAAAAACCTCAATGTCCAAAAATATGTAAATCCTTAAAAGAATAATCTAAAACTTGGTGGAGACGGCGGGAGTTGAACCCGCGTCCAGAAGTGCGTCATACCCAAAGGTTTGTACATGCTTATCTCCTTTTGATATAGTGCCGTTTGTGTCAAAAGGAGCAAACCCTTCAAACGACACGCCGATTGAAAGTAGTGCAATTCGAACCAATCGGCAAATTCAAATTGCACGCCGCTTTTAAGTATAAAGCCCTACTAAAGCCAAAACGGCAAAGCTTTTAGTAGAACCAGCCGCTTGTAACTAAGCAGCTAAAGCGTATTCGTTATCTGCGTTTCTTTTTCCCTGTTGGTTTTACGAGACAACAGGAGCTCGGCATGACCTTTGGATACTAAAACACCCTGTCGAACCCAAAATACGTCCCCGAATAGGCGAGCAAACTAAATAATAGTCTTTAGTTTATTAAAGTCAAGTTTCACCTTCTCATCATATTTGAGCCACATTTTGGACATTGGACGCTTTGACATGGAATACCTCGCTGATGTGGGATTTTTTCGCCACAATTTGGACATACACAATATCCGCCACTACCCATTCCAACTCTTCTTCCCATACCTCTTCCTTCGCCTCTGCCCCTACCTCTTTGTGTATTGTCCATAGTAGCACCTCCTTTTTGTAAAGATTGGGACGGCTTTGATATTGCATTTTCCGGACATCTTTTTACGCATATAGAACAATCTATGCAATTATCATTAACTACAGCTATTGAATTTATAACGTGTATGGCATCTTTCGGGCATACATCTTCGCATATACCGCATCCTGTGCATTTTTTTTCATCAACGACTACAGCCATATTTCACCTCCTTGCTATAGTTTATATCTAAATATAAAAAGTCAAGTATAAGTTTATTGTGGATAATATTTGTAAAATTGTTTATTCTTAAAGATAAGGAGTGTTGTTATGTGGCTTGTGGTTATTGTATCTTTAGTAATTCTCGTTGTGGTTTATTATTTTTTTATAAAAAACAAGCAGTATAAAGTGGAAGGGGATGATTTTTCGTATAAATCCAAGGATTTTCTATTATCAAAAACTGAAAGGTCTGTATATGAAACACTGTGTCATTACATTAATCATAAAAAATTACGATTGAAGGTTTTTCCCAAGATGCGTCTTACTGATTTTTTATGGTCACCAAAGGATAACAGAAATGCCTATCTTAGAATCAGCGGTAAATTTGTCGATTTCTTAATCGTAGATAAGATAGGGCTAAAACCTGTTGTTGCAATATTTATAATGAATAAAGATAATAGGTCAAAAGTTCTTTCTTTGGATATTATAGAGCCTGCACTCAATAATGCAGATATAGAGCTTATAAAGATTGATTCGGATATTGTTTTTGATGAACGGAAGATTATTGATATTATAGATAGTAAACTAAAGGAGGTATGTAATAATGACAATAAAGAATGAACTACTTGAAATAATATGCTGTCCAGTATGTAAGAGCAATTTAAAGCTTGATGAGAGCGGGGATTTTTTGATTTGTGATAAATGCAAAGTGAAATATCCTATAGAAGATGATATACCGATTTTGCTTGCGGATAAAGCGGTCAGCCTTAATGAAAATAAACGCTAAAGTTTATCTTTATGTAGTTTTATGCATATTATTTTGGGCGTTAATACCTGTGTGCTCAAAAAAAGTGCTTATAGGTATGAATAATATTTCTATGATGTTTTTCTCAAACATTATATCGTCAGTTACCATGTTGGCATATATAGCATACAGTAAAAAATTTCATATTTTTAAGCTATATTCTGTTAAAGATTATTTCTATATGTTTTTTTTGGGTTTCTTGGGTTCTTTTTTATATTACGTATTTTTGTATGGCGCATTCAGCATAGCAAGCGCCCAAGAAGTTTTCATAATAAACTATTTGTGGCCTATCTTAATAGTATTACTTGCTCTTTTTATCTTTAAAGAACCGTTAACCTTGATGAAGGCTATATCCATTCTTATTAGTTTTTTAGGTGTAGTTATTATAGCTACAAAGGGTAGCCTGTTTTCTCTGGATTTTTCAAACATTAAAGGAGATGTTTTAGCCTTTTTGGCAGCGTTGAGCTTTGCTCTATTTTCTGTGTTAGGCAGAAATGCTAAATATGACGAATCGATAGCCGTTTTTATCTATTTTGCTTCTTCTTCAGTTTTATCCTTGTTTTTTATCGGTTATATGAATGTTAATGTAATAAACTTTAACATACTATTTTGGCTATTTGTAAACGGTATTTTGGCAAACGGTATATCGTATGTATTTTGGTTTTTTGCATTAAAAAATGGCAATATACATATCGTTTCCAATTCAGTTTATTTAACACCCTTTGTTTCTTTATTGTTTATCTATATCTTATTGAAAGAGGATATACATACATATTCGTTTTTAGCTTTGATTTTTATTATTTCTGGGATAGCTCTTCAAAGCTTAGCCACTCTTCATAATAACAAAAAAAGCGAGATTACTTAATCGGAATATTTATTTCCAACACTTCCATCGATTGGTCTTTTTGTAGATTGATGTTTATGGATTTTGGGTCTATATCTATGTATTTTGCTATAACTTCTATAATATCTTTTCTCAAATCGTCCAGAAACGGAGCTTTATTTTCAGCTCTTTCGTGAGCCAGTATAATTCTTAATCTTTCTTTTGCCTTTTGAGCGCTTGTATTTTTATTCTTTTTAAAAAATTCAAAAAACATCACTATCAATCCTTAAACAGACTAACTATATTTTTCAGAAAACCCTTCTTTTCTTCAGTAATTTCCATAAACTCAACATCTTTTCCCAAGAGTCTTTGGACAATATTTTTGTAAGCTTGTCCTGATTTTGAATCTTTGTGTAGTATGGAAGGCTCTCCTAAGTTTGTATAACTAACTATATTCTTATCTTCGGGAACAACGCCGATAAGCGGAATGCTTAATACTTGAAGTACATCGTCTTTACTCATCATATCACCTTTTTTTACGAGTGTCGGGTCAATTCTATTTATTATTAAACTCATCTCTTTTTTATCGTTTGCTTCTAAAATACCTATCACCCTATCTGCATCTCTTACTGCTGATATCTCAGGCGTTGTTACTATAATTACTTCATCTGCCGGCTCCATTGCATTTTTAAAGCCGCCTTCTATTCCTGCGGGCGAATCCAATATAACAAAATCATAGTCTTTTTTAAGCTCTTCTGTGAGTTCTTTTATCTGATTGCTGGTTACGGCTGATTTGTCTCTTGTTTGCGCTGCAGCTATTAAGTATAGATTTTCGGTTCTTTTGTCTTTTATCAATGCCTGATTGAGCTTGCATGTTTTTTCTACAATATTTACAACATCATAAACAATTCTGTTTTCAAGACCTAAAATCATATCAAGATTTCTTAAGCCTATATCCAAATCTATAGCAACAACCTTTTTCCCTTTTAGGGCTAATCCCAAAGCAAGGTTGGCGCTTGTTGTGGATTTTCCTACACCGCCTTTTCCTGATGTAATTGTCAAAACTTTTCCGGCCATAATTTACTCCATTAATTTTTTAATTTAATCCAGTCGTCGTAAGACGATATAACTATGCTTCCGCTTTCTATATATGCAACCTCAAAAACAGAACTGCTTTGTTGTTTAGGGTTTACACCTTCTTCTGGTGAGCGTGTTATATAGTCTCCAATCCTTATTTGCGGAGGATTTAAGTCAAAAGCAAATATAACACAGCTATTATCACCGCCATACCCGGCATGTGGTATGCCATATAATTTCCCTAAAACAAATATATTGCCTGTTGCATATATATAAGAATTTGGGTTTACGTTGCCTGTTATAATCAAATCTCCATTAACTCGTATCTCTTGACCGTTTCTTAAATTACCTTTATATGTTGCTGCCTGTTGTTCTTGTTTGTCCGATAATAGATGTATGTTTTTAAGTTCAATTACAGGTATGTCTGTATTTAATCCTTCCTTGCTGTCAACCACTATAGCATTGGGTATAATATCTTTTTCTTTAATATATTTTATTGCTTCATTTGCTATTTGTTTGTTTGATTCCTTGAATCTTAGGGTTATGATAGAGTTTTTCATAAAATGAGCACTTGACGATAGCACTACATCAAGTTCCTGTTTTAGATTTTTTATGTTATCGGTATTTATCTCTATTTCAAATCCTAAAAAGTTTTTACCTTTTATTGCAACGCTATCCATACAAGCGAATAGATAACATATATTTAAATATAATTCAACTAATAGTTGAGAAAATTGATGTTGAGTGTATAATAAAAATATGAAGTTAAATATTGAGATACCTGATTGGCTTTACGATATATGTAGCGATAGGGTATTTTTGGATGACGAAGAAAAAATGAAATTTGTTATAGATATTGCAAAGAGAAATATTAAAGAAGGCGGCGGCCCTTTTGGTGCTGCTATTTTTTCAAAAAAAGGAGAGCTTGTATCATGTGGAGCAAACCTTGTTTTGCAAAATAACATGTCGGTATTGCATGCAGAAATTATAGCCATTATGCTTGCCGATAAAAAACTTAATACATTTTCTTTGTCGAGTTTGGGTGATTTTGAGCTGTTTTCTTCTTCTGAGCCTTGTGCTATGTGCTTGGGTGCATGTTTATGGAGCGGCGTAAAAAGGGTTGTATTTGGCGCTTCAAAAGAGATAGCGAAAAGTGTGGGTTTTGATGAAGGTCCGGTGTTTGAGCAATCTTGGGATTATTTGAAGAAGAAAGGTATTGAGATAAAAGGCGGAGTTCTGTCAACAGATGCTGAAGCCATCCTGTATGAATATAGACAATCAAATGGAATTATATACAACGGATAAAAATAGGGTGTAACGTATGCTGTTAAAAAGGTTTTTCTTAATTCTAACCGCTATTTTATTTGCTGTTTCGGTGTATGCTAAGGATAACATAATTGTTTTTCATGCAGGTAGCCTATCTATTCCCTTTGATAGAATCTCAAAGGCTTTTGAAAAACAGCATCCTAACTATAAAATTATAAGAGAGTCAAGCGGTTCAAGAATGGCAGCAAGAAAGATTGTAGACTTGCATAAACCGTGCGATGTAATGGCTTCTGCGGACTATTCTGTTATTGATAATCTGCTTATCAATACTAAAAACGCAAAATTCAACGCACTCTTTACTACAAATAAAATGGTGATAGTCTTTACGGATAAATCAAAATATGCAAACAAGATAAATTCAGAAAATTGGATTGATATACTGTTAAAAAAGGATGTAGTGATTGGGCATTCAAACCCAAACGACGACCCTTGCGGATATAGGGCTATGCTTGTTACCAAATTGGCTGAAAAATACTATAAAAAGAAAAATTTGTTTAAAAAATTGTTTGGTTATCCAGGTTTTTATGAAATCGGGATGGAAAAGAAGGGAAAGATTATAGTTAGACCAAAAGAAACAGATTTGATAGCTTTGCTTGAAATGCATAATATAGATTATATATTTTTATATAAGTCGGTTGCAATACAGCACAATTTAAGATATATAGATTTGCCGGATAAAATTGCTCTTTCAAAGAAAAGATATACCAATTATTATAAAACTGTTTCATTTAAAGTTACAGGTAAAAAACCGTATGAATATATAGTTAAAAAAGGAGCGCCAATGGTTTATGGTATAACTATACCTCAAAATTCAAATTCTCCTGTTAATGCAAAAGGCGCTAAACTCTTTGTAAACTTTGTTTTATCAAAAAAAGGGCAACAGATAATGAAATCTTGCGGTCAAGGCGTTATTAACCCGCCTGAAATAAAGGGAGATGCTTCTATACTGAAATGAGCTTTTTATCTATAAAAAACCTGTATTGCAATGTGGGCAGTTTTGAATTAAAAAATATAAATCTTGATATGGAAAAAGGTGAGTTTTTGTCAATAATTGGAAAAAGCGGAAGCGGAAAGACCGTCTTGCTTGAGTCAATAGCCGGATTGCACAAGATAAAGGGTAGGATAGAGCTTGACGGTAGGGATATTACCAACCTTGAACCTCAAAAAAGAAATATCGGTATTGTTTATCAGGATTATATGCTGTTTCCCAATATGAATGTTAGAAAAAATATTCTTTACCCTACTCAATTTAAGAGAAATTTTAATAAGAAATTTTTTGACGAATTGATAGGCTTTTTAGATATCAATTCAATTATGGATAGAGATATCAAGAATCTATCTGGCGGAGAAAAACAAAAGGTTGCAATAGCAAGAGCTCTTATTAGTGAGCCCAAGCTGCTTCTGCTTGATGAGCCATTGAATGCGGTTGATTTTACCTTTAAAGTGTCATTTATGAATTTTTTGAAGGAGTTACATAGAAAATATGAGCTTACGGTTTTGTATGTAACGCATAATTTTAAAGAAGCTATGTTTTTTTCAAATAGATGCGTCGTAATGCTAAATGGTCAAATCAAGCAAGCAGGTAGCACTTTGGAACTATTTAAAAAGCCAAAAACAAAAGAAGTCGCAGAATTTTTAGGCTTTAAGAACATTATTGCAAGTAAATTGATTAACGTTGGGCATAAAGGTTTTTTTTCTGTTGCTCCTGAAAATATATCTATAACAAAAACAAAAAATGCTAAAGAATTTTACATTAAGGCTGTCGTTAATGATATTGTATTATTTAACGGCTATTATAGAATAGCTTTAAAAACAAAAGACGGTATGCTGCATGCAAAATCGAAAGATTTTAATTTTTCTGAAGGTGAACAAGTTTTTGTTGGGTTTGATAAAAAAGATATGGTGTTTTTTGAATGATGGATAAGACATTTAAGATTATTATTGTTTTGTTATCTTTTTTAATGTTGCTTTTTTTAATTGTTCCCATAGCAAAAATACTTGTCGGGGTATCCTTCGAGAAGTTAATCTTGGCATTGCACGATAAAGAGATATTAAGCTCAATCTTTATTACCGTTAAAATGTCTTTCTTTGCAACTGTTTTGGTTTTTGTATGCGGAGTACCACTGGCTTATTTGTTATCAAGATATAATTTTTGCTGTAAGGCTTTGGTTGAAGGTATTATAGATATTCCCGTTATGGTTCCGCATGTAGCTGCAGGTATTGCACTGTTGATGTCTTTTGGTGCAAATGGTTATATGGGTTTGTTTTTTCATAAATTGGGCATAAAATTTTTAGATACTCAATATGGCATACTGATAGCGATGATGTTTGTATCTGCTCCTTTTTTGATAAACGGAGCAAAGGAAGGTTTTAAAAAGGTTGATATAAGATTGGAGCATGTCTCAAAAACACTTGGGGCAAATTCATTTTGGACGTTTGTAAAGGTTGTCTTGCCTAATGCGAGAAAAGATATAATTAATGGTATGTTAATGATGTGGGGTAGGGGGATGGGTGAGTTCGGTGCTGTTGTTATTATAGCATACCATCCATTGACAGCGCCTGTGATGATTTATGATAGGTTTAATTCTTTTGGTTTGTCCTATGCTGTTCCTGTAGCAGTAATAATGATTATAGCATCTATAATTATATTTGCTTTAATACGCATAATAAACAATATGCTAAAATAATCTTGTCTGAATATATGTTTTGTGGTATCTTTTAAAAAAGGAGTTTTTATGGGTATAGGTATACTTACTTCAGGCGGAGATTGCGCTGGTATGAATCCAGCAATAAGAAAGTTTGTTGATATATGTTTTGAAAATAAGGTAGAGCCATATCTTATATACGATGGCTTAGAAGGAATGATAGATGGTAAAATAAAAAAAGCTTCAAAAAAGGATGTTTCAGGTATTATACATAGAGGCGGTACAATAATAAGGTCGTCTCGATCGAAAAGGTTTTTTGAAAAGGTTTACAGAGAAGAAGCTTACAATCAATTAAAAAGTAAAGGCATAAACAGTATTGTTATTTTGGGTGGCGATGGTTCATTTAGGGCACTAAAACAGTTTTATGATGATTTTGGTATTAGGTTTGTCGGTATACCGGCAACTATAGATAACGATATCCATTTAACCGAATACTGTTTGGGTGTGGATACGGCTTTAAATGTTATTCGTTCTGCAATAGATAATATAAGGGATACAGCATCATCTTTTAAAAGAGCGTTTGTTGTAGAAGTTATGGGAAGAGAGTGTGGTTATTTGGCTATTGTGTCTGCGATAACAAGCGGTGCGGAGATATGCTTGGTTCCCGAGATGGAGTATAACTTAAATAGCATAAAATACAGACTAAATTCAGAAATTAAAGAAGGTAGAGGGTATATTTTGGCTATAGTTGCCGAAGGTGTCAATAAAACACAATTTTTAAAAGATTGGATTGAAAAAGAACTTGGTATGGATGCTAGGGTTTCTGTGTTGGGTCATATCCAAAGAGGTGGAAATCCAACAGTTTACGATAGGCTTATGGGATTTGAATTTGCAAGCAAGGCTTTAGATGCATTACTTAACCGTAATGTCCAAAACGGCGTTGTTGTTTACAGAGAAGGTAGGTTTTTTATTGAGACTATAGAAGATGTAGTGTCTGGTAAGTATAAAATAAAGCGTGAATTGCTAAATCTTGCCAAAAAGATGTCCGGTAATACTTAGCAGTGGGGGTGTCTTTATGAAAAGATTTTTTATTTTTTTGTTTATTTTATTGTTTGCAAGCGTTGTTCATGCAAAAAATATTGACTATTTGGTTAAGGAACTGTCTCAATGTCCTTCTAAGGTATATGGCGGAGGTTTTTTGGTAAAAGAAGTAATTCATCCAAAAAATGACGGTGTCAATCCCGGATTTTCTACAGCTTACATAGTTTTAAAGTCTCACAAGAAGACCGAACCGCATAAATTATCAAATAGCAATCAGGTATTTTTTGTTATAAAAGGAAAGGCAAAAATACATATAGGTAATAAAGTTATAAATGCAAAACCCAATATGGCTATCTACATAAATAAAAACGTGTGGCAGTGGGCTGAGAATGATACTGATAATGATTTTGTTTTTTTATGTATAGTTTCTCCACCCTGGTATAAAAAAGAAGAAGTCGTTAAAAAATAGTAAATGAATTTTTTCTAAATACAACAATATTTGATAGTTTGTGAATATTTTAATGTTAGATTTAACTTGATTTTTTAAAAATACGGTTTTATTTGTTGACAACATAGAGAGTATAATTATAATGCTTAAGTATAATTTAAAAAAAGGGGGTAGTTTATGTTAAACGAGGAAAAAGATGTTGAATTTGCTGTGAATTATGATGATGCTTTTAAAAACTTTGATAGCGGAGATATTGTAAAAGGTAAGGTAATAGGAATAAGAGATAAAGATGTATTTGTAGATATTGGCTACAAATCTGAAGGTGTCATCAATATAAAAGAGTTTACGGACGAAAATGGTAATGTAACTATTAAAATCGGCGACGAGGTTGAGGCTCTGTTTTTTAATAAAACGGATGAAGACGGGTTTGAGATACTGTCAAAAACCGCTGCTGATAGAATTAGAGGATGGAAAAAGGTTTTAGCAGCTTACAACAATAAAGAAACGATAAAAGGAACTATAAAATCTCTTGTGAATGGAGGTTTTACGGTAAATATAGATGGTTTCTTGGCATTTTTGCCTGGTTCTCAGGTTGAATTGCATCCTATAAAAAATTATCCATCTTATGTTGGCAAAGAGTTTGAATTTAAGATAGTAAATGTTAACGAAAATAAAAAAAATGCGGTTTTATCAAGGAAAGCTTTGCTTGAAGAGCAGAAAAAACAGCAGGAAAAGGAGCTTTGGGATAAAATTCAAGAAGGAGCTGTTCTTAACGGCAAAGTAAAGAATATAACGGACTATGGTGTATTTGTAGACTTGGGTGGCGTTGACGGTTTGGTTCATATCACCGATATGTCATGGAGCAGGATAGACCATCCTTCAGAAATGGTTAAGGTTGGTCAAGAGATTCAAGTGAAGGTAGCAAAAATTGAAGACGACGGCAAAGAGAAGAAGATTTATCTTGGAATGAAACAATTGACCGACGATCCTTGGAAAGATATCAATGATAAATTTAATATTGGTGATATAATAACCGGAGATATAGTCAATATAGTTGAATACGGGCTGTTTGTTGAGATAGAGAAGGGTATAGAAGGTCTTGTGCATAAAAGCGAGATAACATATGATAAATATCCTGTAAAAGCTAAAGAGCTGTTTAAAAAAGGCGATAAAATTGAAGTAAAGATAATAAATATAGATACCGAAAACAGAAGAATGTCTTTATCCGTAAAACAATGTAAGCCCTATCCTTGGGAGAATATAGATGAAAGATATAAAGTTGGTGATATCATAGAAGGCACTATCACTGGCATAAAGGATTTTGGTATCTTTGTAAAACTTGAAGAGGGTGTTGAAGGTCTTGTCCACGAAAAAGACATCTCTTGGGATAAGGAAGATAAAGGTCAATTCAATGTTGGAGACAGCGTAAAAGCAGTAGTATTAAGTGTTGATAAGGATAAAGAAAGAATTGCTCTTGGCATTAAACAATTAACAAAAGACCCGTGGGAAGATGTAGATTCAAGATATAAGCCGGGTGATATAGTAGAAGCTGACATTGTTAATGTAAAACCTTTTGGTGCATTTGTGAAGATAGAAAAGGGCATAGAAAGCCTTGTGCCTAAGAGTGAGTTTGGTGATATAGAGCCTCAAAAGGGAGAAAAGGTTCAAGTTAAGATACTTAGATTGGACAAAGACAAAAAGAAACTTGTTTCAAGTTTTGTTAGTGATTAGTTAACGTAACGAGCGTATTTTGTGGTTAAACGTTCTATAAAGTTTTTTTTAATACTTTTTTTATCAATATTTATAATAAATTTTATTTACTATTATACAAAAAAGCCTTATAACGCTGCATTAATTAAGATTTCAGGCGTTATTAATGAAGAGAGCACCAATACATGGATTAGGCAGATAAAAAAAGTCAAAAAAAATAGAGAATATAAAGCTGTAATGATAGAAATCAACTCTCCCGGTGGTTCTGCAAATGCAAGCGAAAGACTCTTTATCGCAATAAAAGATATGAATCAAGAAAAGCCTGTGGTTGTTTTGGTTAAGGGTGTTTGTGCAAGTGGCGCTTATTATGCAGCATGCGGTGCAAGAAAAATCGTTGCATACCCAACATCTATTGTAGGTTCTATAGGTGTTTTATTTGAATCTGTAAATATTAGTAAATTGTCCAATAAGGTCGGAGTCTCGGCTTTTGTTGTAAAGAGTGGGAAGGTTAAGGATGTAGGAAATCCTTTTAGAGAACCTACAATAGAAGATAAAATTATGCTACAAAGAGTTGTTAATGGTATATATGATGCGTTTTTAACTACCGTGTCCACATCAAGACACATCAATAAAGAAAAGCTAAAGCAGTATGCTGATGGTAGTGTTTTTTGTGCAAAAGACGCCTTGAAAATTGGTTTGATAGATTCTATAGGTGATGAAGATGCTGCTATTGGTATACTTAAACAAATCTCAGGTCTAAAAGAGATTAATTTTTATGAAGTTAAGCCAAAAAAATCTATAATAAAAGAACTCTTAGGAGAAAAGGTTTCTTTTTTGGTGGATTATATGTATATGCTTTTAAACCCTTCGGTAAAAGCAATCTTCTATGATTAAAATAAATCTTATAAAAAATCAAATACCCACAGAGCTTGATATACCAAAAAGAAAAAAAGGGTATAAGCATACATTAATATTTTTTTCTATATTGATTGCAGTTTTTTTGGTTAGCTTTGTTGGAGTTTATTTTTTATTTATCAAAACAGCCGAGCATAAAATTGAGCATGCAGTAAATAAAAAGGTCTTAGAGCATAAAAAAGAATCTAAACAGACAAAACAGCATATAGCTATAAAAAAGCCTGAAGAAAAGATTGTTCAGCACAAAAAATATAATAATAAAACTAAGATATCTGAAAATGAACTTAAAAAAATTGAAAATGAAGATTCTGCTGTTTTTTCTTTTAAGATTCAACTTGAAAATATACCTTCAAGCAACAGCACCATACAAAAAAACGTTGTTTTGGAAGATGTCTTAAAAGATATGGAAAAAGATAATTTAACCTCAATAAAACTATCGGACAACAAAAGCATTAAAACAACAAAAACAACTAAAGCTACGCAAAAGAAAGAAAAAGAAGTTTATAAGAATAAATCTAAAAAATTGTTGGTTAAGGTCGTAACATCAAACCCAAAAAGGTTAAAAATTATTCTACATAAAATGGGCGTAAAGTATAAAATGCAAAAAATCAAAAGAAGAAGTAGATTGTCATACGATATACTTGTTGGCGGATTTGATAGTTACAGGAAGCTTGTTAGATTTGCATCGGTTTTGAAGAAAAAGGGTTATAAAATTTATGATATAAAGAACTTAGGATTGAAATTTTTTGTTTGTATAGATAAAAACGTTGATAAGAAAAAAAGGGATAGATATATAGCTGTCTGGAAAAAAACCCCATTTAGAATAGTGGCTAAAGAAAAGGAAAAAATTTATTATAGATATGTCTTTAAATTTAAGGTTGATAAAAATAGGGTTAAACTATTGAAAAAAAAGGGATATTATCCTATAATCATCTCACCAAAAAACGGGGCGTAGCGCAGCTTGGATAGCGCACTTGAATGGGGTTCAAGTGGTCGGAGGTTCAAATCCTCTCGCCCCGACCATCTGAAATTTATTCTATCTCTTGATAAGTGAGTTAATAGAAATTGACCATGAAAATTAAGGATTATTTGTATTTCTACCAATTTTTTCACTTGACATTCTTAATCAAATAAAGTAAAAAATTGCCGTTTTGTTAGGGAATAACGACACTTTGCCCCGATAGCTCAGTAGGATAGAGCACAGGATTCCTAATCCTGGTGCCGCAGGTTCGACTCCTGCTCGGGGCACCATCTAATTACTACCCCTCTTCTCAAGACATTTTTTCAAAAAATCTTCCCTTTTTTAACTTTAGGCGTTATAGGTACTCTTCCTTTCTTTTTAAGATTATTTTCGCTCATTTTCTTAAGCAACTTTTTTTAATTTCTCTTCTGTATAGTTTT
>JAMOQJ010000032.1 GCA_027064065.1 Desulfurellales bacterium | reverse complement strand
CGAACGCTTCTTTTGCTTTTTTTTGTAAAAATAGATTTGGTTTGCAAACAGACAAAGAAGACGAATCAGGATTTATGGTTATAACAAAAGAGCCTGCGTTTTTTAGGCGATTTGCCAAATAGTCATTTGTTGGAACGGCTGAACTGGAACCTACCAAAAATACTAAATCCGGTGTGCCGACATCGTGCATAAAGTCGTAGTAGTTGTTCATTTGGTAAGTGTTTTCAACATAAGACCAATCGCCAAACATTAGGATATTAGGTCTTAAAAGTTCTCCGCAGTAAGGACATTTTGGAAGGTTTGTTGCAATCATTGTTTCGTAATCCAAGTCGCATAATGGAACGCTATTATTTTTCCTAACACCGTATGAACAACTTGAGCCTCTCATACACTGCAATCGCCACATTGAGCCATGAACTTCATAAACAAGAGATTCGTCAAGCCCGGAAATTATATGATATCCGTCCGTGTTTGTCGTATGAACAAACGATTTTTTAAATACCTCTTTTATCATTCTGTTGATTATATGGTAGCCTGAATGCGGTTTGTTTTCATGGGCATTTCTTCTTCTCCATTCATAAAATGCCCATGCATATTGCGGTCTTACCTCAAAGCTGTGAGGATTAGCAAGTTCTATCGCTTCAAGTCCCAATCGTTTAAAAACGGGAAAATTTCTCCAATATCCTTCTTTGTCTCTAAATGTGGGAATGCCGCTATCTGCGCTCATACCGGCACTTGTTAAAAACATACAGGATTGGGAGTTTTTTATTATCTCTTTTAATGTATTGAAGTCATTTATTAACATAAATCACCTCCATTATTGTTTCTTGATAAGTTGCCACAAAATAAAAATGAACGGTATCTCTAATATCACAAATAAAGTTGTTGCTTTTAGAGTACCTTCTTGGTCGTGGGCAAAAGGCAATCCGCCCGTATTCATGCCAAAAAAACCCGTAAGCAGCGTAAGTGGAAGAAAAATGCTCGAAATAATGGTTAGGAAAAAGATAATGTTGTTCATTTTATTGCTCATTTTAGCAGTGTAGAAATTGTATAGGTAATCCAGTTTTTTTGTTGCGTTAATTGAATATCTTAAGGCTCTTTCTATATGTTCTTCCAAGTCTTTGAACGCTATAAGCTCTATTTTATCTTTGTAATGTCTCATAAATCTTCTAAAGGATATTAAAAAATGGTCTAATAATCTTTCTATTAGAACAAGTTCTTTTTTGAATATAAGCCACCTGTTTGCGAAGTTTTTATCAATAGTACCGTCGTATATCTTGTCTTCCATGTTTGCTATTTCTATATCGAGTTGGGCTAATTTTGCCAAAATTCTATCTATTTTTATGTCTATGAATTTATATAAATTATCAAAATCGCCTAATAGATTAAATTCCTTTGTTTTTCTATTGTATATGTAAATTTTGTCTTTTATTAAGAATGCGTACGATTTTACATCGACCTTATGTTCTTTAATGTAGGGTAGTCTTATAATAAAAATAGAGTAATTTTTTGTAGATTCAAAAACGCTTGGATGATTTTCGTTTTCAACATCGTCAATAAAATATTTGTTAATATCAAATTTCATAATAGCTCTTTCTCGATTGAGTATTTTTTGTAAAAGAATGAAATACTTTCATAATACATTTAAATTATACCATACATTATTTATATTGCAAACTAAACAAATATTTTAATTTTATACTTGATTTATTTTATTTTTTAGATTATTGTTCAATATAATGAAAAGATGTTTAAAATAAAATAGGAGGTGTGATATGCGTAACTGCATAGCAAAGATTCCGTTTCCCTTGAATGAGCCGGTATATGCATACGGCAAGGGTTCAAAAGAAAAAGAACTTCTTAAACAAGCAATAGAAGAAGTAAAATCTCAACAGGTTGAAATACCCATTATTATAGGTGGCAAAGAAATAAAAACGGGTATCACTCAAGAAATAAGAGAGCCTCACAACTTAGATTCGGTATTGGGGGTTTTCCATAAAGCAACCAAAAAAGAGATAGATATGGCAATAGAAGCTTCGATGGAAGCGTCAAAAAAGTGGAGAGAGTATGATTGGGTTGATAGAGCTGCAATATTTTTAAAAGCCGCCGAGCTTTTAAGTGGAAAATATAGATACATAATGAATGCTGTAACGATGCTTTCATTAAGCAAAAACGTTTTTCAGGCAGAGATAGATTCTGCGTGCGAATTGATAGACTTTTTGAGATTTAACCTATATTATATGCAAAAAATATACGAAGAACAGCCGTTGCATTCTCCAAACGGCACTTGGAATATTATGCAGTATAGACCCTTAGAAGGCTTTATATTTGCGGTGCCTCCCTTCAACTTTATGTCAATAGCTGGTAACCTCCCAACTGCGCCTGCTATGATGGGTAACGTTGTATTATGGAAGCCTGCCTCAAGCTCTGTTTATGCGCCTTATATATTTATGAAAATATTAAAAGAGGCAGGCTTGCCCGATGGCGTTATAAACTTTATTCCTTCAAAGGGCTCAGACGTAGGAGAGGTTGTGTTTAAATCTGAGTATTTTGCAGGATTGCATTTTACAGGAAGTGCCGATACATTCCATTATATGTGGAAAACAATAGGTGAAAATATACCGAGATACAAAACATATCCAAGGATTGTCGGTGAAACAGGCGGAAAAGACTATATATTTGTGCACAAATCCGCAAACAAAAGAAAACTAATTGCGGCAATAGTCAGAGGCGCATATGAATATCAGGGACAGAAATGCTCAGCTGTTTCAAGGGTTTATGTTCCAAAAAGTGTTTGGGCTGAAATTAAAGACGAATTGCTAAGCGAGATAGATAAGATAAAGATGGGCTCCCCGGAAGATTTTACGAACTTTATGAATGCCGTAATAGACAGAGAAGCGTACAATAAAATTGTCAATTATATAGATTTTGCCAAGAATGCAGATGATGCAGAAATAATAAAAGGCGGAAATTACGATGATTCAAAAGGCTTATTTGTTGAGCCTACAGTTATCTTAACGGAAAATCCTCACTTTAAAACGATGGAAGAAGAGATTTTTGGTCCTGTTGTTACGATTTATCCTTATGATGACGATAAATTTGAAGAAACGTTATATCTATGCGATGCTACAAGCCCATATGGATTGACGGGCGCTATATTTTCAGAAGATAGGGATGCCGCAAGGATTGCAATGGATATATTGGAAAACAGCGCAGGTAATTTCTATATTAATGATAAGCCGACAGGAGCCGTCGTTGGCCAGCAGCCGTTTGGAGGTTCAAGAGCAAGCGGAACAAACGACAAGGCAGGAAGCCACTTGAATCTTTTAAGATGGGTAACGCCAAGGGCAATTAAGGAAAACTTTGTTGCGCCAGAAAGTTTTGAGTATCCATTTATGGAAGAGGAGTAAAAAATGTCGTGGTTTAATAAAGCTGTAAGTACTTTTATTGACAAGGTGCCGCCTTCGACTATAGCTATATTTGCCAAAAGATACATTGCTGGTGATACCTTAGATGATGCAATAAACGTATCAAAAAAATTAAATGCCGAAGGCGCTATGACAACCGTAGATGTTTTGGGTGAGTTTGTTTCAACGAAAGAAGAAACCGAGTATTACAGGGATTTAGCCATAAAGGTTTTGGAAGAGATAGACAGAAACAAAGTAGATGCAAATCTATCCATTAAACTTACTCAAATGGGTTTGAAAATATCCAAGAATTTATGTCTCGATAATGTTGAAAAGATATTGAAAAGAGCTAAAGAATTAGGCAATTTTGTTAGAATAGATATGGAAGATTCATCATGTACCACCGACACAATAGAGATGTATGATTCGTTTAGGGATGAATACAATGTAGGAACGGTTTTACAGGCTTATATGAGAAGAACCATCAAAGATATTGACTATCTGACTGATAAACCTATGAACTTTAGGTTATGCAAAGGTATTTATGATGAACCGCGTATGATAGCCTACAAGGATTACAATATAGTAAATGATAACTACAAATATTGTTTGGAAACTCTATTTAAAAGAAAAGCCTATGTAGGTATAGCTACGCATGATGAAATTCTCGTATTTCATGCCGAAAGATTGATTAGAGAGTATGGCTTGAAGAAAAATGAGTATGAATTTCAGATGTTACTTGGCGTTGATGAAGAGTTAAGAAGGATTATTATTGAGAATGGCCACAGAATAAGAGTATATGTTCCATTTGGTAAGGATTGGTTACCATATTCAATCAGAAGGCTAAAAGAGAATCCAAATATTATCAAATCCGCTATGAAGGGATATATGAAATAGATTGATTAAAGGAGTGCTACAGAGGTTTGCCGTATATGCGGTAGGTCTTGTAGTGCTCCGCATTCATCTTCATTATGGGTTTGTTTATGGCATCATTGTCTTCAAGTGTCCAAGATGATTCTCCGCCTTTTCCATTTCTTTTTTCAACGACCTCAAAACTTTTTATATAAAGCAAGACATCTACGCCCATTTTTCTGCACTTCGGCAGAATGCCAAGCGTTATAAGTCTGTAGCTGTCGATTTTTTTCATAAAGTATAGGGCTTTTAGTGCGTTTAGTGGTGTTATTTTTCCGTTTAAACTTTTTAATACTTGATTAAAATCAGGCACAAGCGCAGAAAATCCGCAAGGCACTCCGTTTTTTTCGGCTATTATAACCAATTCTTCAGGGATTAAGTTTTTAAAGTCATCAGTTCCATATTGAAACTCTTCAAGTGTAGGCGGAACAAACCCCCAATTATCTTTCCAGGCTTCAGAATATAAGTGATGTATTATTTTTATGTCTCTATCAAAATGCTTTCTTGAGAAATTCCTTGTAGTTATTTTGTATTTTTTTTGAACATATCGTTCGAGCTTGTCTAAATTATTTGGTTTGTTTGTTATGGTTGTATAGAATGCGTATAAGTCTTTATCTTTTTTAAAACCGTACTTTTCGAGCAGTTCTGAATAGTATTTTTGGTTGTATGGCATCATAAAGACCGGCTCTTGAAAGAAACCTTTTATCAATATTCCACATGTTTCATTCATTGATGGGTTCATGGGCCCTCTTATATATTCCAAGCCTTTTGATTTTAAAAACGATTCAACTTCTTCGAATAAGTTTTTTACAACATCGAAGTCATTTATAGATTCAAAAAAACCAAAAAAACCGATTCTGTCCTTGTGAACTTCATTATGCCTTTTGTTTATGATGGCTGCTATCCTTCCTGCTACCTTATTATTTTTATATGCAACAAATAGCTTTATTTCAGCATTTTTGTAAAACGGATTATTTTGTGAATCTATGAGCTTAACTTCTTCGTTTATTAGTTGAGGAACAAAGAACGGGTCATTCTTATGTATTTCTATAGGTATGGATGCGAAGTATTTTAGGTTTGTTGTAGGCTCAACAATTATCATATTACATCCAAAGCCCTGCCCACATCATAAAGCTGCTCTAATGCATAATCTATCTGTTCAAACGTGTGGGTTGCCATAAGACTTAATCTGACGAGTGTTTGATTTGGTGCAACGGCTGGTGATACTACAGGATTAACAAAGAGACCTTTATTAAATAGCATTTTTCTCATCTTAAGAACTTTGTCGTTATCTCCGATTATTAAGGGTATGATTGGAGTGCAGCTTGTTCCTGTGTTGTATCCCATATCGTTTACACCTTTTCTCATTCTTTCGGTATTTGCCCATAATTTATCTATCAACTCTGGCTCATTTTCCATAATATCCAAAGCTGCCAAGGCTGCTGCGGTTGAAGCCGGGGTTATGCTTGCCGAAAAAATTAAGCTTCTTGCAAAATGCCTAAGATAATCTATTACATAGGCATCAGCAGCTATAAAACCACCCAAAGAAGCGAATGATTTACTGAATGTTGCCATTATGATGTCGGTTTCATCTTCAAGATTAAAATGGTTTGCTGTTCCTCTGCCGTTTTTGCCTATGACGCCCATAGCATGAGCATCATCAACCATAACCCTTGCATTATATTTTTTCTTTAATTCTACTATTTTAGGCAGGTTTGCTATATCTCCGTCCATGCTGTATACACCGTCAACCACTATGAGTTTGGGTATATCATAATCCAAAGAAGATAAAACCTTTTCTAATGATGCCATATCGTTATGTATAAAACGCTTTGCTTCACCAAAAGAGAGTCTTGTTCCATCAACTATGCTTGCATGGTCGGATTTATCTAATATTACATATTCGCCTTTACTCATCAATCCGGCTATTGCGCCAAGATTAGCTTGAAAACCGGTGCTAAACAACAGTGCTTTTTCTTTATTAACAAAAGAAGCAAGTCTTTCTTCTAATTCTTCATGTATATCAAGTGTACCATTTAAAAAACGAGAGCCTGCACATCCTGTTCCGTATTTTTCTATTGCTTTAATTGATGCTTCTTTTACCTTTGGATGAACTGTTAAGCCTAAATAGCTGTTTGAGCCAAGCATCAAAATCTTTTTTCCGTTAATAATAACTTCAGTATCCTGCTTTGATGCTATAGGCTGAAAGTAGGGATATAAACCTACTGCTTCAAGCTCCTTTGCCGCTGTAAATTTTTTACATTTATCAAACAAATCCATAACTTGAATCACTCTCCTACAAAATGATTTAATTTTTATACTAAAAAGCAATTTATGTCAAGAATTGCGGAGATTTTGGTTAATTATGGATAAGTATTGAATCCTTGTTTAGTATATAAAGAAATGTTTTATTTATGCTTTTTACTCTTTGCTTGAAAAATAGTAAAATTCATATAAACTATTGCCGTACTAAGATAAGGAGGTGTTGTATGACCTACGATGAAGCAATGAATTTGCTTAAAGAATATACAAAAAGCGAAAGCCTTATAAGGCACGCTCTATGCGTCGAGACGGCTATGAGATGTTATGCGAAAAAATTTGGTGAAGATGAAGAAAAATGGGCTATTACGGGTTTGTTGCACGACTTTGATTACGAACAATATCCAGACAATCATCCTTATAAAGGCTGTGAAATATTAAAAGGCATGGGCGTAGATAGTGATATTATTGATGCCATTATGGGTCATGCTCAATATACAGGCGTTGAAAGAAAGACTTTAATGGCAAAAACACTTTTTGCTGTCGATGAATTGAGCGGATTTTTATATGCCTATGCTTTGGTTAGACCGGATAAAAACTTAAAAGACGTTAAATTAAAATCGGTCAAGAAAAAATTAAAAGACAAAGCGTTTGCTAAAGGAGTAAACAGGGAAGATATAGAGCTTGGAGCAAAAGAATTGGATGTGGATTTGGGTGAGCATATATTGTTTGTTGCGCAATGTTTGCAGGATAATGCCAAAAATTTGGGATTAGAAGAATAGAAAGGAGTTTTGAAAGATGGGAGAGATGATAGCTACAAACGAATTTAAGAAAGGTGTTAAACTTCAAATTGATAATGACCCTTACGAGATAGTCGATTATGAGCATGTAAAACCCGGTAAAGGTCAGGCTTTTGTAAGGGTTAAACTGAAGAATTTAAAAACGGGCAATGTAGTTGAAAAAACCTATAAATCCGGAACAAAATTGGATAAAGCCGACGTGGAAGAACGCATAATGCAATATCTGTACAACGATGCTGAAGGTTATCATTTTATGGATACAACAAACTACGATCAATACAGTATTCCAGCTGATATTATGGGCGATGCTTCAAAATTTATTCAGGAAAATAAAGAAGTTTCAGTTCTTTTGTATAACGGTACGCCCATAGGAGTTTCGCTACCAAATTTTGTTGAACTTGCCATTGCTGAGACTGAGCCTGGGTTTAAAGGCGATACGGCAGCAACCGGTTCAAAACCTGCTACACTTGAGACGGGCGCTGTGGTTCAAGTGCCGTTTTTTCTAAAAGAAGGAGATGTTATAAAAATAGACACAAGAACGGGTGAATATGTAGAACGTGTAAATAAATAAATATGTAAATAATGAAAAACCTAACAAATCCGGTCATTCTACTTGCAACAATAGCTTTTGCCCACTTTGTGAATGACTGGTATTCGCTTCTTATACCACCTGCTTTACCTTTACTAAAGAAAGCGTACGGAATAAATTACTTTCAGTCTGGGTTGTTGTTAAGTGTGCCATATTTTACAAGTGCTATCCTACAATCGCCTATAGCTCATTTTTCAGAATCTCATTCTAAAAGAAAGATTGTTTTAATTGCGGGTTTTCTTATATTATCTTTATCTTATATAATGTTTTATTTTTCAAATTCATACTATTCGGCTCTTTTTGTAACGATTCTGTTAGGGATTGGTTTAGGAACATATCATCCGCAAGGCATGGGGATTTTAAGCACGGTTTTTAAAGAAAAAAAAGGTATGGCAATAGGTATAAACGGGACTGGCGGCGCTTTGGGTTATTTTTTTGCACCTATTGCTATGGGTTATCTTTTGTCTAAATATGGAACAGAATCTTTTCTTATCGTTGCAATACCTGGTTTTGTTATGGCTATAGCAATAGCATTGATAATAAAAATAGAAGAGCAGCCAATAAAAACAAAGCTTTCAAGCACCATAACAAAAGAGCTGCTTTTGCTTGGTTTTGTTGCTATTGTTATACCGTTCTACTCAAGAGGCATAATGTCTTTTCTCCCATCGTATTTTTATGCAAAGGGAGCAACAATACTTAACGCAAATCTAAAAGCTTCCGTTATGTTACTTGCCGGAATGGTTGCTCAGCCTTTAGGCGGCTTAATATCTGATAAGTTTGGACGTAGAAAAACCATATCGTTTAGCTATATTTTAATGGGTATATTCCTTATCTTGTTTATAAAGTCTACAAGCATAATTTTTCTGTTTTTTATGGGTTTTTTTATGTCTTTATCGATTCCTGTTAGACACGCTTTTGCAGCCGAGGTTGGCGGAGATAAGGTAAATACAAACATAGCCGTTGTTTTTGGTATGGTTATGGTGGCATCGTCAATTGCGCCCGGAGTAGTTGGATTTTTAGCCGATCATTTTGGATTTGGCGTTGCCTTTGGTTTTAATGCTGCAATAGCATTTTTTGGTGGGTTACTTGTTTGGGCTATAAAAAAGGATAACAAAAGTTAATTCAACAAATTTAAGCATTTTTTGATATGGAGATTAAGTATTAAGTCTACAATAGTCATAGCCGGAGGCGGCCATAAGGTTAGATATCTCATAGATTTTATAAAAGATTCATTTGAGATAGTTGTTGTAGATTTAGATAAAGAAACGCTTCAAAAACTTAAAGACAATCATAACGTAAATACAGTCTTGGGTGATGCTACAAGTGATTATGTTTTAAGAAAGGCGAATATAGATAGCGCCGATTATCTTGTAGCCTTTACAAACGACGAAGAGATAAATTACGAAATTTCTGTTATAGGAAAAAGGCATAATATAAACCATATTATATCCTATGTGCCTACCTATAAAAATTTGGATAAATTTGCCGAATTGGGTGTAACAATAGTTGGAGGTCCAAAAGATGTAGCATCTTTTGTTTATAATAAAATAGCTCATACAAAAAAGGCAATTGGCGTTGGTTTGGGTATTGGTGAGATAGTTGAAATAACAGTAGAAGAATATTCTCCTTTGGCAAATAAAACACTTTCTCAAATTTCTCTTTATGGCATAAGGATTGGTGCTATATATAGAGAAGATAAATTGATAGTACCCAACAGGAATAGCATAATCAAACCAAACGATAAGGTGCTTCTTATTGGATATCCGCAAAAGCTTGAATATGCTGTAAGTATACTAACATCTGCAAGAATTGAATTTCCTATGCAGTATGGCAATACCTTGCTTGTTGTTGTGGATAAATATACTAAATTATTAAAAGAAGCAAAATATCTAAAAAATAAAACACATCTTCAGTACTTAAAAATTTTATCTTTATCTGAAATTAAAGATGAAAAATATTTTGACGATTTAGAAATTGTAAGCTCAAAGGCAGAACTTATAGAAAAGCTTTCTCAAGATACTTTTGGAATGTTAATGATAGCAAAATATAAATTTAATCTGCTTTGTAGATTGGGTTTTAAGGAATGCGATTTATGTTTTATTGCAAGAAGGATTGCTAACCACATACCTATTCTTGTGTCTTGCGCAAAAGAATATTATAAAAAAGCTTTACTTTTTATTTTTGAAGACGATGAAGAGCTCATAAGAAAAACCGTTCACACGGCAATAAGTATACAAAATACGATGAAACTTGATTTGGATATTATTGTTTGCGAGATTGAATCTGTAGATAAAAAAACATCTTTGTACGATAAAACAAATAAGATAGCTACGAGAATTTTTACTATTCATAAAAGAAAATGCACAATAGAAAAGATAGTAGGAAACCCAGTAAAAGAGTTTGAAAGGATAAAAAACTCATACGATTTGGCTATAATAGGCGGAACAAAGAAGAAAAACAGTCTATTTTCACCCAATCCAGCCTGCTACATAGCAAGTCAAAAGGGTATATCAGTTTTTGTGGTTTTAAAATGAGTGTTTCCCAGTCTATATCATTGTTTATAGTTGTAATGGCAGCGTTTATAGCACCTTTTGTATCTCGCTATACAAAAATGCCCGTGGTTGCAATTGAAATATTAGTAGGCATCATACTTGGGCCTACAGTTTTAAATATTGTTTCCCATAGTGAATTTATGCGTTTTTTAGCTGAATTTGGTTTTTTGCTTTTAATGTTTTATGTAGGTCTTGAAATAGACGTAATGGAGTTGAATAAAAAACTTATTATATTAAATACTATGGCTTTTCTGATAAATCTACTGTTATCTTTTATTTTAATTAAAGTGTTTAACCTTCATTTTGCATTTGTTGCCGTTTTTGTTTCTGTGAGTGTTGGTATCGTTGTGGGAGTTTTGAAAGAACTTGGTATTTTGAATAGCAATCTTGGAAAGATAATTTTATATAGCGGTATTATTCAGGAGTTTATAGTTCTTATGCTTGCAACATCATATGAGATATATAAAGGCGAAGGCTATTCTGTGTATAAATATGTAGAAATAGTGCTTAGTATATCCATGGCCATTTTGTTTTTTAGAGTAGTTAGGGTTTTGCATTGGTGGTATCCTAAGCATTTTAGCTACTTTTCATCATCAAGCGACCCGTTAAGTCTAAGAATAAGGTTTGCTTTGACGATAATGTTGCTATCGGTATCGTTTGCTTTCTATTTTCATATTGACCCTGTTGTCGGAGCGTTTATTGCCGGATTTATAATTTCTCTGTCTTTTAGTAATGTGGAAATGATTAAAAAAGATATAGAGACTATAGGTATGGGATTTTTTATACCGCTATTTTTTGTTTATACCGGAATTAACACACAGATAGAAATAAAAGATTTACCTTTTGCTGTATTTATTGTTTTCTTAATGTTTTTTTCTCATTTGGGCAGTGTTTTAATATTTTATTTTAACGGTTTTTCTATATTTAAGTCTACACTTTTCTCACTCAACTTGACAAAAGGTGTAAGTATAGCTGTTTTGCTTATGACAATAGCAAAAACAGAAGGTTTGATAAATCAAAAAATATTTTCTCTTGCTATTTTAGTAAGTATTTTGGCAGAAATATTTTATACGGTATTGTTTAAAGTGGGATATAAAAACATTATAGTTAAAGAAAAGCAAGGCGAAAGAACTCTTTCGCCATATTAATTTTCAAATTTTTTGTTTAATTTTTCCCAACGTTTTTCTATGTTTTTTCTGATTTGTTCAATATCCTTGTCTTTTAGGTGTTTAAATCTGCCTTGCAAGGATAAATATTCTTTAACGTCTGTAAATTTTGGTTTTCTCGATAATTTATATACACCGTTTTCTATCTCGTATAATGGGAATACGCCTGTTTCTACGGCAAGTTTTGATATAATTATGGATTTTGATTCAACAGATTTATGACCTGGTGGACATGATACAAATAGATGGATTAGTTTAAATCCTCTAATGTTTTTTGCTTTTTCGAATTTTTTAATTAAATCTTGCGGGTATGCTGTTGTTGCGCTTGCAATATATGGAACATCATGTGCGGCGACAAGTTCCATTAAGTCTTTTTTTGGTCTGTCTTTTTGAATAGGTGGTGGAGTTGTTGTAGTTGCAGCACCGTATGGCGTGGCAGAACTTCTCTGAATACCAGTGTTCATATATGCTTCGTTATCATAGCATACATAAATTATATCTTCGTTTCTTTCTGCCGCACCACTTAAGGCTTGAAGTCCTATGTCAAATGTACCGCCGTCTCCTGCCCAGCCCATAACGGTTATATCGTCTTTTTGTTGCATGGATAAGGATGCTTTTATGCCGCTTGCCACAGCTGCTGTTGTTTCAAATGCCGTATGAATGACAGGTACTCCTGCATAATTTTTACCCAAAGGTCCGTTTATTACAGTCCAACAACAAGCTGGAATGACTATTATAGTTTTTCTGCCTAATGCTTTAAGAGCCAGTCTCATGGATAAAGCCGCCGTACATCCCGGACATGCAAGATGGTTTGGTTGTAGTATTTCGTCTTTATTTATATTTTTCATTTTTCACCCCACAAATAGCTATCTTCTTTAACCTTTCCGCTAAGGACGTCTTTTGTTGCCTTTTCCATATCCTGTTCGGTAACGTCATAGCCGCCTAATCCTGCTACAAAACCTATTATGTTGTTGATACCCAAAGAGCCAGCCACTTCGTCCTTTATAATTCCACCTTTTCCTAAGGATATATTTCTATCGAAAACCACAATTTTTTCTACGTCTTTGAGAGCTTCTTGAAGTTCTTTTTTGGGAAATGGTCTGAACATATTTATTTTTACAAGCTTGGCTTTTATTGAATCTTTATTTAGATTATCGACGGCTATATGTGCAACTTCTGCTATTGAACCTGTTGCTATAATGGCAACATCTGCTTTACTGTCTCCATACACTTCTGTTGCAGCATAATGTCTTTTTGATATTAATTCGAACTCCTTTGCGATATCGTTAAATACATTTGATGCACTTAATATTGCATCATTCTGCTCCAATTTTATAGGCATATAATCCTTGGGAAAAGCCAATGCGCCGTATGCTTTCGGATTGTCTATATCGAGTATCTCCCTTTTTTCTTTTATTGATATGAATTCGCTTATTTCATTATCAAACACTTCTACTGGTTCTTTGGTGTGGGTTACTAAAAATCCGTCCATACAAACCATAGCCGGTACTTTAACCCTTTCGGCAAGCCTGAATGATAGAAAAAGTAAATCGTATGTTTCTTGGGCATTTGATGCATAGAATTGAATCCATCCTGTATCTCTTTGGGATAATGAATCGGTCTGCTCTGCCCAAATGCTCCAAGGCGGCGCAACCGCTCTATTTGCATTTGCCATAACGATAGGCAATCTTGCTCCGCTTGCCCAATGCAAAACTTCATGCATAAGTAACAATCCTTGAGAGCTTGTTGCCGTAAAAACCCTGCTTCCTGCAATTGATGCGCCTATTGCCGCTGCCATTGCCGAATGTTCTGACTCAACCTTTATAAATCTTGCGTTCATTTCGCCCTTTGATATGAAATCGGCTATCTTTTCAATAATAGATGTTTGCGGTGTTATAGGATATGCACTCACCACGTCAACATAACTTTGCCTAACAGCGTATGCTATGGCGTCGTTTCCGCCCATAATTATTTTTTTGCTCATAACTCCCTCACACTTTCAAAAGCTAATTTTGCCGCTTCGATGTTAATGTCGGCATTTTTTCCTATTTTTTCCTTTATAACCCTTGCTAAATTATCAAACGAAAAATCTCCGGCGACTTTACAATATGCGCCAAGAAGAGCCGTGTTTATGATAGGCATGGCAGGTGTTCCGAGTTTTAAAGATAACGCTATCGAGTTTGCGTCCACAAGAAATATTTTTGCATTTGTGGATTGTTTTTTTACATTTCCGCCAATATTTAACAATGCTACGCCGTTTTCTTTTACTTTAATATTTTCCAAAAGGGTCATATTGAATACCACGACTTCATCAGGTATTTCTACGGCGTATCTGTTATATATTTTATTGACTTTATCGATTCTTACATATGCGTTTGATGGTGAGCCTCTTCTTTCGGCGCCGTAAGATGGCATAAATTGAACTTCGTATCCTTCGTAAAAATAGACATTGGCGAGCATCTCTCCAGATAGCACTATGCCTTGGCCGCCTCTTCCGTGTAAACCTATCTCTTTCATTTGTAAACCCCTTTTTTCTTTTAAATAGAGATAAAGTCTTAACAAAGACCAATCAAATGACCTATATATTACAAAAAAACGGCTAATTTGCAAAAAATTTTATTAGATTAAAAGAAAAACCAAGCAAGATAGGCATCTTGCTTGGTTTGAAGATTTGATTGCGGGATTATTAGAAGTTATAAGTAATTTGTACAGCGGCTGTATCCTGATACATTTTTACTTTTGTTTCAGGACCATACATCATTTGACTCATTGGGTCAGTGTTTTTGTGGCTTTCTTCATGTTCAAATGCATGGACATAGGCAAATGAAAGCTCTAAGTTTTTGCTGATTTTATAGCTTGCACCTGCTGCTACGTGTGTTTCTACAATAGCAGGAGCTATAACGTTAGAATTTACATCTTTGTCTTTAATCGGGCTTTTGCCGTAGTTAATACCGGCTCTCAGTGTTAAAGCATCAGTTGCGGCATATTCTGCACCGAGTGCAAATGCCCACTGATTCTTCCAATGGAATGGCCATTTTTTCATAGTATTCATTCCATCAATATCAACTTCATCCATAACATTGTTGTAGTTAATCCATCTTACATCAGCTTCTATTTTCAAAGGTTTGATAGGTCTTACATTGATACCGAATGCAACCTGTCTTGGCATATTGAGTCTCATCTTCACTTTATCATCACCAATCATAAAGCCATCAGGTGTCGTATTCCATTCTAGTTTCTGCATGTATCTCTTGGATTTATATACGAAACCAAGTTGAACCATATCATTAATTTTATAAACAGCACCGATATTAAATCCTATACCATAAGCACTTACAGAATCCATAGAAAGTTTGTAAATACCTTCTCCCATGCTGTTTCCATCTTGATCATACATTCTACTCTTATCAAAGTTCATCTCTAAACCCATTGACTGATAGACTAGTACGGGTGAAAAACCAACGGATAGCTGATCATTTACCCTGTATGCTCCGCCAATGGCAAGCTCCATCATTGCCATATTTGACCAAGCCTTAGTTAAAGCACCTTGCTCGCCAGCTAAGTTGCTGTTAGCAAAATCAACACCCATACCTGAATCACCATACATACCAACACCAAAGACAAAATGCGGTGTTCCGCAGTTACAACCCATTGGATTCATTGCAAATCCTGCTGCAGGAATAACATACAACTTTGAATCACTGTCATGTCCGTTTAATTTTCTTCTTGGTGAAAAGGCAGCTCCACCGATATCAAATGTTGTGCCCTTTAACCATGCAATACCTGCTGGGTTTTGCAATATTGTAGAAGCATCCTGTGGGTTAGCAACAACGGCTCCTGCCATACCAAGCGATTTTGCACCTGTGGCTATCATGTAATAACCATTTGTAGCATTAGAAACAGATGCAGCACCAACAACCAATCCTGCTGCCAAAACAGCACTAAAAAGCTTTTTACTGAGTTTCATAAAAACCTCCGTACAAAAATTTTTAAGCTTATCACCTATGTTACTAAAACATAACCTACGGCGTATTAATATAACTTTCTAACTTAGTTGTCAATAAAAAAATTGTTTTACAACGATTAATTAAAAGCAATTTGACTCAAGATAAATTTTGTATTAAAAAAGTATTTATGGAATGAAGATTAGGCTATTA
>JAMOQJ010000031.1 GCA_027064065.1 Desulfurellales bacterium | reverse complement strand
TTTAGTGCAAAAATTACGAAGGGTGAGTAGCTATGGAAGTATTAATAGCGTTAGTGAAATTTGTGGTGATGTTTGCTATCTTGGGTATTTACGGTATGTATGTTGTCTGGTACGAAAGAAAGGTGCTTGGTCATATACAGCAGAGAATAGGTCCAAAAAGAGTTGGCTGGCATGGTCTATTGCAGCCTATTGCTGATACTATAAAAACTGTATTTAAAGAAGATGTTATACCTGAAAGAGTTGATAAGGTTCTTTTTTGGGTTTCACCTATTATAGCTACAGCATTGCCATTTGCAGCAGCTATTGCTATACCTTTTGGGCCACCAATCCATCTTTCAAGTGGTAAAGTGTTGTATTTAAGTGTATTTCATTCGCAAGTTGATATTTTGTATATCCTTGCAATTCTGGGTCTTGCATCCTTTGGTGTTTTAACAGCTGGTATAGCATCTGGTGGAAACAAATATTCCTATATGGCATCGCAAAGGGAAGCAGCACAGATTGTAAGTTATGAAGCAATCTTGGCTTTGGCTTTGTTGAATCCTATTCTAATGGCACATTCATTGAATTTAAATGAGATAGTCCAGGCTCAAAGTGGTCATTTATGGTTTGTATTCTATCAGCCTTTTGCCTTTGTTGCTTTTGTGATAGCTATGATTGCAGCCACTGCAAGAGTTCCGTTTGACTTGCCAGAAGCAGAACCAGAGCTTGTTGCAGGTCATTTAACAGAGTTTTCAGGGCTTAGAATGGGTGTATTTTTCTTTGGTCAATATATTACAATATTTATCGTTTCTGCTTTGGCAGCAATAGTGTTCTTGGGAGGATGGAGCGGACCCATACTTCCTGGTTTTATATGGTATTGGATAAAGGTTTTGGCTTTAATCTTTATGTTTACATGGTTTTGGGGAACCTTCCCGAGATATCGTTACGACCAGTTAATGGATATAGCTTGGAAAAAGCTATTACCTTTAATGGTTTTAAATATTCTGTGGACAGGTTTCGCTTTGGCAATAGGTTTGCCTATATATTAGGAGGATAGGATTATGCTGTTTAATGATTTGAGAAAAGGTTTGACCGTTACCATAAAATACCTTTTTACGCACGCAGTTACCTGCCAGTATCCAGATGAACGTTTGGATGTTCCAGAACGCGGAAGATGGCTGCACGCTTTAACAACATTTGATGAAACGGATGCTGTAAGATGTATAGACTGCGGTTTGTGTGAGCAGGTTTGTCCTTCGAAGTGTATAAAAATAACTCCTAAGGAAAACGAAGACCACACCAAAAATCCCGTTGAATACGAGTTGGATTTGGGAAGATGTCTGTTTTGTGGTTTATGTGTCGAAGTTTGCCCAGAGCTCGCTATAGAGATGACGGATAAATATGAGTTGGCAGACTACGATAGGGAAAAGTTTGTTTACACAAAAGAACAACTTATAAACAACGGAAAAACGGAAGAAGGGTGATAATATGGAGGCAATAGTATTTTATATCTTGGCCATCATAACCGTTGGCGGAGGATTGGGCGTCGTTATATCTCAGAATCCGTTTAGGGCAGCTTTGTGGATGGTGCTGACATTTGTCGGTATAGCGGGCTTGTTTGTTATGCTGCATGCTCAGTTTAACGCTATGTTGCAGCTCATAGTTTATGCTGGAGCTATAGCTATTATGATAGCGCTTACAATGATGGTTATGGATAGGAGAAATCTGAATGCAATAGGAAGATTTAACCCTCAACCATTATGGGCTGCTATGTTTGGAGCGGGCATATTGGCTGACTTAGCCGTATTGGCTTTAAAATTTAAAATCGATTTAAGCAATGCAGGAAAGAACTTGGCTATAGATGGAAGCAACACAAAGATGATTGGTGATGTGCTGTTTAAACACTACCTATTCCCTTTTGAAATAACCGCAATTATCTTGCTTGTGGCTTTGCTTGGAGCGGTTGTTTTAACGAAAAAGGATATAAATCAGTAAGGAGGGGCTATGTTAGTTCAATATATGATTGTTTCTGCATTGCTTATAGCCATAGGCGCAACAGGTGTTATGATTAAGAGGAATTTTATGATTGTGCTTATGTCTCTTGAGATTATGATAAACGGAGCAGGAATGTTGCTTATAGTAATGGCTTATTATTTAGGCAATGTTTCAGGTCAAGTTATGTTTCTATTTGTTGCGGCCGTAGCGGCATCCGAAACCGCAGTGGGTTTGGCTATTGCTGTTATGATGTATAAAAGGAAGGGAAGCGTTGATATTAATGACTTCTCAATGTTAAAGAAATAAAAGGGGAATGAGTGATGAGCGGAATTTTACTATTTGTTGTCCTTGCGCCTTTAATAGGTTTTCTTATTAACGGTATTTTTGGCAAATGGACAAAGCCTTACGCTGGCGTTATAGCATCTTTGGCGTTGGCAACATCTTTTGTTTTAGGACTTTTCCCTATAATGTCCGTTTTGCACGGAAATATAGTTGAGCATATCTACTACACATGGTTACCTTTTAAAGAGGTTGTTATTCCATTTGGCTTAAGGGTTGATGCTTTAAGTGCTGTTATGCTCTTTGTTGTTACCTTTGTTTCAACTATGATTCATATTTATTCTATAGGGTATATGCATGGTGATCCAGGCTACTCCAGATTTTTTGCTTATTTGAATCTATTTGTTACATCGATGCTTTTGCTTGTTTTGGGTAACAACTACCTTCTTATGTTTGTTGGATGGGAAGGTGTTGGATTATGTTCTTATCTATTGATTGGTTTCTGGTATGAAAAAGATACAGCTTCGGATGCAGGAGAAAAGGCTTTTGTTGTTAATAGAATCGGTGATGCCGGTTTTACAATCGGTGTTATGTTTATAATTTACTATTTCGGTAGCGCTACCTACGCTGATGTTTTTCCAAGAGCTGAAGAGGTATTAAATTCTACAGCAGCAACAATCATCGGCTTGGCTTTATTCTTGGGCGCTATGGGTAAATCTGCACAATTTCCGTTGTATATTTGGTTAACTGACGCTATGGAAGGTCCGACACCCGTTTCATCATTGATTCACGCTGCTACGATGGTTACGGCTGGTGTTTATATGGTTGCAAGGTCTAATGCAATCTTTTCTATGGCTCCCATAGCTCAAGAAGTTGTAGCAAGTGTAGGTGCATTTACCGCCTTCTATGCTGCTACTATGGCTTTGACCCATAAAGACATTAAAAGAATTCTTGCATACTCCACGCTATCTCAGCTTGGATATATGTTTATAGGTGTTGGTGTGGGTGCGTATTGGACAGGAATGTTCCATTTAATGACACACGCATTTTTTAAAGGTCTTTTGTTCCTTGGAGCTGGTGCTGTTATGCACTCAATGAGAGGACTTCTATCAATAGACTTGATGGGTGGATTAAGAAAATATATGCCTCAAACTGCAATTTTGATGGTTATAGCTTCGCTTGCTATAGGCGGTATACCACCGTTTGCAGGATTTTTCTCAAAAGACGCTATATTGGCTCATGCATTGGAATTTGGTCATCCTATAATTTGGGTTGTAGGAGAAATTACGGCTTTTATGACAGCATTTTATATGTTTAGGTTTGTATTTACGGTATTCTACGGTGAAGAAAAGGTTCCTGGTTTATATCATGATCTCCACACCCATGAAGCACCTGCTGTAATGACTATACCTATGTGGACATTAGGTATTTTATCAATGGTGGGTGGATTTGTAGGTCTTCATATAGGTGGTGTAGTTCCGTTTGAACATTTGATTACGCAGATTGCACCCAATACAGAGGTTGCCAACGAAGCTCACTATTCTGAAACTGTATTAATAGGTGTTTCTGTTACTATGGGTATTTTGGGAATCTTGGCAGCATGGATTATATACATAAAGAAAATTATTACTGCCGAAAGCATCGCAAGGGCATTCAAGCCTATATATACACTGCTTGCTAATACCTACTATGTTGATGAGTTCGTAGCTTGCTGTATAGTTAAACCATTCTGGTGGGTATCGAGAAACTTTTTATGGAAAATTGTTGATGTTATCCTTATAGATAAAGGTATGGTTGATGGTGCAGGTTGGCTTGCAAGCAGAGTAGGTTATCTGTTAAGATTTATTCAGACAGGTTTCGTAAATCATTACGCTTACTGGGTAAGCTTAGGCGTAATTGTGTTGAGCGGTTGGTATATTGTTAAAATTATCTAATATCGAAAGAGGAGTTTAGGGTATGAATCAGCTTCATTTTCCTATTCTATCGCTAATAACATTTATACCTTTGATGGGTGCGTTTTTTGTCGCATTAATTAACGAGAAAAACGAAAATCTCATCAAATGGTTTACGTTTATTATATTGGTGATAGATTTCATTGTTTCTTTGCCCCTGTTTTTTTACTTCGACCCGACAACCTATCATATGCAGTTTGTTGAAAGGGTTCCTTGGATTAAATCGCTGGGCTTTGAGTATCATGTAGGTGTTGATGGTATAAGTTTGTTTTTAGTTTTGTTGACAACATTTTTAACGCCTCTTGCTCAGCTTTCAACTTGGAGTGCAATAGATAAAAAGGTTAAGTTGTTTAATATAGTTATTCTTTTGATGCAAACGGGTATGCTTGGAGTTTTCATATCCATAGATATGTTCTTATTCTATGTATTTTGGGAAGTTCAGCTTATACCTATGTATTTAATGATAGGTATATGGGGTGGTCCAAACAGGGTTTTTGCAACTATGAAGTTCTTCTTGTATACCTTTGCCGGTAGTGTTTTTATGATGATTGCTATCATGGCTTTGTATTTCTTAAATCACCATTTCACAGGAACTTACACATCGGATATGGTAAAATTAATGGCTACTCCGCTACCAGCTCATCTACAGATGTGGCTGTTCTTGGCTTTCTTTATAGCGTTTGCAATCAAGGTTCCTATGTGGCCGTTCCATACATGGCTGCCTTGGGCACACGTTGAAGCACCAACAGCTGGTTCTGTAATACTTGCGGGTATTCTATTAAAAATGGGAACTTACGGTTTCTTAAGGTTTAATCTTCCAATGTTCCCTGATATGACACATGCATTTGCTTTGCTTGTTATAATTTTATCGATAATAGGTATTTTTTACGGTGCATTTGTTGCCATGGTTCAGCCAGATATCAAAAAGCTTGTTGCTTATTCTTCGGTTTCCCACTTAGGATATTCTATGCTGGGTATGTTTGCCCTAACGCAGGTTGGTCTTGAAGGCTCAATTTTGCAGATGCTGAACCACGGTATTTCAACAGGCGCACTCTTCTTGATTGTAGGTATTATATATGAAAGAAGACATACAAGATTGATATCGGAATATGGTGGATTGGCATCGCTTATTCCTGTATTTTCCGTATTCTTTATGATTTTTACGCTGTCTTCCATAGCAGTGCCTGGAACGAACGGCTTTGTCGGTGAGTTTATGATACTGTTAGGTGCATTTTTAGCTAAGCCTATATATGGAATAATAGTTGCATTCGGTGGACTATTTTCAGCTATTTATATGCTTACTATGTATAAAAGGGTTGTATTTTTGAAGGTTACAAACCCCAAGAATTTAGAACTTAAGGATATGAATAAAAGAGAATGGGCTTATATGCTGCCTTTGTTGCTGTTTGTTTTCTGGATTGGTTTGTATCCTAATACGTTTCTGTCTAAAATGAGGGTATCGGTTGAGCATCTCTTGCAGCAGACAAACAGGTCTGTTAAGGTTATTGATAAGACACAAGAGGCTCAGTTAATAAAAACTGTAGTGGTTAAAAAAGGTTAAGGGGAGTGGGTATGCTTTATTCAATGAAGGATTTAGTGGCTATTATGCCGGAGTTGATAATAACGGCATTTGCTTTTGTTATCCTACTCATAGACCTGTGGCTCCCTAAAAAATCTAAAGGATTAAATGGCGTATTGGCTCTTTTGGGAGTTGCTATAGCCTTCGGTGTCACGGTTTCTATGTATGGCACTAATATGACCGCCTTTAGGGGTATGGTCGTTATGGACAATGCAAGCAACTTTGCAGGCATTATTATGCTTTTAACAACCTTTGCGGCTATAATTTTGAGTCTTGACTTTCTGAAAAGAGAAGATATGAACGTAGGCGAGTATTACGAAATACTTCTGTTCTCTTTAGTTGCAATGATGGTATTGGCATCAACGTACAACTTAATTGTTATGTTTATAGCCGTTGAGACGCTCTCAATAGGAATGTATGTTTTGACTGGTTTCTTGAGAGATAAAGACGAAAGCGTAGAAGGTGCTATGAAGTATTTCATCTTAGGTTCTTTTGCATCTACGTTTTTGGTTTTAGGTATAGGTTTAATGTACGGACTATTCGGCACAGTAGATTTGACAATAATTAAAGGCGGCTTAGCTAATGCTGACAGTCTACATAAATGGGCATCTATTTTGGCATTTCTGTTCATATTTGTAGGCTTTGGATTTAAGATTGCAGCGTTTCCGTTCCATTCATGGACGCCTGATGTTTACGCAGCAGCTCCTACTCCTATGAGTGCATTTATGTCTGTTGCTCCAAAGGTTGCAAGCTTCTTGGCTCTTCTTAGATTTCTCGTTGTCGGTATGTCGCCAATTGAGGTTGAATGGACAAAGATACTGTGGGTTGTTGCCGTATTTACTATGACATTCGGTAATACCGTTGCGTTGTTCCAAAAAGATTTAAAAAGGCTTTTGGGTTACTCTTCTATTGCGCACGCCGGCTATATGCTTGTTGGTATAGTTGCCACAAATCAGCTTGGATATGGCGCTGTTATGTTTTATCTTTTCGGATATATGTTTATGAATCTTGGAGCATTCGCTATTGCTGAATTTATAAGCACAAAGCAGGATAGAGGCACCGAGATAGCTTCTCTTAGAGGTATGGGTTACAGATATCCGCTAATGGGTGCTGCCATGTTGCTATTTATGTTCTGCCTTGCTGGCGTTCCTCCTACGGTCGGATTTGTAGGTAAATACTACCTGTTTTCAGCCGCCGTTAAATCACATCTTTACTTATTGGCTGTAATCGGTGTTCTTAATAGTGCAGTTTCTGCATATTTTTACTTAAATGTAATTGTTACTATGTATATGAAGGGTGAGCCTGAGAATGCGCAGCCTGTATTTAATAGTTTTCCTTTGAAGGTTGTTGTTTTGTTGGGCGCTGTAGGCGTTATATATGTAGGTATTTTCCCAAGCACCTTCTTAGATTTGGCATTACATTCCATAGGCTTCTAATTTTTTAGATAAAGGGCTTAAATGCCCTTTATCTTTTTCTTGACAAAAAACTTCCATACGGTATAACCTCACTAATAGCTATATGTTAAGGGGTGGATAATGAATGTATTTGAAAAAACAAATAATTGTATAATGTCTACCTACAAACGCTTTAACGTTGCATTTGAAAAAGGTAGCGGTGTATATCTATTTGACTCAAACGGTAATCGTTATCTTGATTTTTTAGCGGGCATTGCCGTTAATGTTTTAGGGCATAGTCATCCTGTGGTGATAAAAGCTATAGAAGAGCAATCAAAAAAACTATTACACGTATCCAATCTGTATTATATAGAAGAGCAGGCGGAACTTGCTTGTTATCTTACAAAAATAAGCTGCGCCGATAAGGTGTTTTTCTGTAATTCGGGAGCTGAAGCAAACGAAGCCGCAATAAAACTTGCAAGGCTATACAAAAAGGACAATAGATATAAGATTGTTAGTATGAAGGATTCTTTTCATGGAAGAACCATGGCAACACTGTCTGCAACAGGCCAGACTAAGTATCACAGTGGTTTTGAACCTATGCTTGACGGTTTTTCCTATGCAGAATTTAACAATTTTGACGATTTTAAATCAAGAGTTGATGATAAAACCTGCGCTGTTATTGTTGAGTTTGTCCAAGGTGAAGGCGGTATCAATGTTGCCGATAGGGTTTATATAGAAAAGGTTTACGATTATTGCAAGTCAAAAGATATATTATTCATAGCTGATGAAGTTCAAACCGGTATAGGCAGAACAGGTAGCTTCTTTTCTTACGAACAATTTGGTATAGAGCCTGATATAATAACGTTATCCAAAGCTTTGGGTGGCGGCATACCTATAGGTGCAATGCTTGCAAAGGATGAAGTTGCCCAATACTTTACATTTGGAACACACGGCTCTACGTTTGGCGGTAATCCATTTGCAAGTTACGTATCCTATAATGTAATAAAGTATATAAATGAAAGCGGTTTATTGGATAGAGTAAATGAACTTGGAGACTATTTTTTTGAGAGATTATCCGATATTGCTGATAAAAATGGTCTTTCTGCACAAGGTATTGGATTGATTTTGGGTTTAAAGATGAATAATGGAAAAGAAGCCGACAGTCTGATTAAAAAACTGTTGGAAAAAAGGGTGTTGGTTGGAAAAGCCGGAGATTCTACTGTTAGGTTTGAGCCGCCTTTAATAGTTGAAAAAGAGCACATAGATGAGTTTTTATCCGTTTTGGAATCTGTAATATGAAAATAACTAAGGATTTTGTAAATAAAATCTCAGAACATATAAGCACCGTGTTCGGCGTGGGCTATACAGCTTACGCACCAGGAACAATTGGAAGTCTTTTCGGTCTTTTGATATATATGTTTTTAAAGGATACATCCATTTATGTTTACGGAATCACTACTGTTGTTCTGTTTATTGCCGGGACATATGCAAGTAATGTTATGGAAGATATTTACGATATGAAAGACCCGTCTTTTGTTATTATAGATGAAGTTGTGGGAATGCTTTTGTCGCTAATTGCCATACCTTATAGCCCAATGTATGCAATTTTAGGTTTTTTTCTATTTAGGATAATAGACATAGCAAAGATTCCGCCTTTGAATTGGCTTGAGAAGATTCATGGCGGTTTTGGTATAATGCTTGATGATGCAGTTGGCGGAATAATGGTCAATATTATTTTGCAGGTTTTGACAAGATGAAGATTTCTGTTGTTTGCGTAAGCGATATTTGCGGTATTGATGAATCGTTTTTTTATGGCTTGGGTATTGAGTTGTTTATGTTTATAAAAACGAATAGTCGTTTGGATAATATAAGGGCGGCTATAAAGTCGGCTTTTGAATCGTCAGACGGTGTATGCGTTCTCTATTCTCAGTCAAGTTGGCCTAATATACAAAAGACCATGCTGATGGAATTTGAGCGTAGCTCTGTTTTTGTTGAAGCAAAAAAGCCCTACGTGATAGCAAATGGTTTTAAGGAGATTGAAGCAGGGATATTCTTTGACAACATTTATGATAAACCATTTATGATTATACCTAACGACATAAAAGAGAATTTCTCAAATCTTTCTGTATTTGATGTATTCAAGCCATCAATAAAAAGGATAGGCGTTTTTAATGAGTCAATAGACAGCAAATATACGCATTATAAAGATGAAGCAGAGACTGTTATGATTGCATCGGATGCCGATTTTGAAGATGCTGTAAGCTTTGTTGGAGACAGAAAAAATATATACACAACTCAAGGAGAGTCTCCGCAGCAAGCATTGTATAGAATTCTAAAAAACAAGCGCGTAACCATTTCAACAGCTGAATCGTGTACGGCAGGATTAATATCGGCATTTATTGCAGATGTGCCGGGTATATCAAAATATTTGAAGGGTGGGTGCGTTACCTATTCTAATGAAATGAAGATGAGATTTTTGGGAGTTAATCTCAATTCCTTGAATACGGTTGGAGCTGTTAGTAGAGAAGTTGCCCTTCAGATGGCGATAGGAGTAAGAAATAATTCATCAAGCGATTTTAGTGTTGCCGTTACGGGCATTGCAGGACCATCTGGCGCCACTAAAGATAAACCTGTAGGGCTTGTATATATTGCTGTAGCGTCGCGTTTTGGAGCTGATGTTAAAGAGATAGTATTTAAAGGCAATAGAAGGCTCATAAGACATAAAACCGCAAAATTTGCTATTTTGTTTTTAAGGGATTTTATAACAAGACAATGAGGATTTTTCTTGCTATAGATTTGCCTTTGAATATAAAAAACGATATTCAAGGTTTAGAAGACAAACTTAAAGGGTATTCAAGAAGAATGAGGCTTACGCCTGTTAAAAATTTACACATAACCGTTAAGTTTTTAGGCGAACAGTCCGATTATACTTTGAATAAAATAAGAGATATAGCTACGGATGTATTTAGCTCTATTAAACCTTTTGAAATTTGCTTGAAAAAAACCGGAATGTTTGGCGGGATAAGAAACCCTAAAATTCTTTGGCTGGGTGAAGAAAATAGTGATTTTATAGATATGGTTAATAGGGTAAACAGCGAATTGAATATCTTTAGACAGGAAAAAAATAAGCCTGTATGCCATCTAACAATAGGCAGAATTAAGGGTATGAATGCTAATGATGCTATCGATATTTTGAATATATGTAGAGAATTTAATAGGAAAAAACCCTTGTGTTTTAAGGTTTTTAATGTATATTTGTATAAAAGTGTTTTGTTAAGAAGCGGAGCTATATACGAAAAAATAGATACATTTAAAATGAAGGAGATTGTAGATGGATAAGAATAAGTTAGATTCTTTGAATATGGCAATATCTAAAATAGAAAAGACTTATGGCAAGGGCGCTTTAATGCGTTTGGGAGAAAAGCAAGCCGTAGATGTAAATGTTATACCTACAGGCATTCTTTCTGTAGATTACGCTTTGGGTGTTTGTGGTTTGCCAAGAGGAAGAATCAGCGAAATATACGGACCTGAATCAAGCGGGAAAACAACGCTTGCTTTGCATTGTGTGGCAAGTGCCCAAAAAGAAGGTGGGATAGCTGCGTTTGTAGATGCTGAACATGCTTTAGATGTCGCCTATGCGGAAAATTTGGGCGTCGATGTAGATAATCTTCTAATTAGCCAACCAGATTCAGGCGAACAGGCGCTTGAGATAATAGATACACTGGTAAGAAGTAATGCCGTTGATATAATCGTAGTGGACTCCGTTGCTGCTTTGGTTCCGCAGGCTGAAATTGAAGGTAGCATGGGCGATTCCCATGTGGGTCTGCAGGCTCGTCTTATGAGTCAGGCGTTGAGAAAATTGACAGGTGCGATAAGCAAATCTAATACTGCAATTATATTCTTGAATCAGATAAGGATGAAGATAGGTGTTATGTTTGGAAATCCTGAAACGACAACAGGTGGAAATGCTCTAAAATTTTATGCATCTGTAAGAATAGATATTAGAAAATCTGGCTCTTCGCTAAAACAGGGTAGTGATGTTGTCGGCAATCATACAAAGGTAAAGGTGGTGAAGAATAAGGTTGCGCCACCATTTAGAGAAGCCGAGTTTGATATTATGTATGGCACAGGAGTTGATATTTTTGGTGATTTAATCGATTTGGCGGTTAAGTATGACATAGTGGAAAAGAGTGGCTCTTGGTTTTCTTATAATGGCGAAAGGCTTGGTCAAGGAAGGGATAAGGCTAAGGAGTTTTTAAAGGATAAAGAAGATGTTGTAAGAGAGATAGAAATAAAAGTTAGGGAGCATTTGAATTGTTTTACCAATAAAACAAAGGAGTCGGATGATGAGTCTTAAGGATATACTCTCTGTGGGCGTTTCAAACGGTGCTTCGGATATACACATAAAGGTAGGCTCTATACCGCTGTTTAGAATAGATGGAGAAATGGTAAAAAGCAATTTCGACACGATATCGATTGAGGATATGGATAAATTTATAGAAGAAATGGAAATAGACAGCTTTTTGCTGGATAAACTTAAAAAGAATCGTCAAGTGGATGTTGGGTATGGTATAGATAACGTGGGAAGATTTAGGGTTAATATCTTTTATCAAAGGGGAACGCTTGCTGCAATCTTTAGATTTATACCCTTTGAGATACCGTCTCTTGATGCATTAAACCTTCCGCCTGTCATAGGTAAGATTGCTATGAAACCAAGGGGGCTTGTGCTTGTAACAGGCGTTACGGGTTCTGGAAAATCTACAACGCTTGCTGCAATGGTTAATCTAATAAATAAAGAAAAGAAAAAGCATATAATAACAATAGAAGACCCAATAGAATTTTTACATAGAGATATAAATTCATCTATCGTTCAAAGGCAGGTTGGTTATGATACGGTTAGTTTTGCAAGTGGGCTTAAAGGCGCATTAAGGGAAGACCCTGATGTTATACTTGTAGGTGAGATGAGAGATAGAGAAACAATAACTACTGCATTAGAAGCCGTTGAGACAGGGCATCTTGTTATGTCTACGTTGCATACAAAGGATGCAACAGAAACTATAAATAGAATTATAGCATCGTTTGACTTGTCTCAACAGAGTCAGATTAGACTTGAGCTTGCAGCAACCATAGAAGCAGTTATATCTCAAAGGTTAATTCCAAGGATTGACGGTTCGGGTATGGTGCCTGCCGTTGAGATAATGGTTGCAACGGATTTTGTTAGAGACGCTATTCTTGACCCGGAAAAGAGTTCTAACATAAAACGTTCAATAGAAATGAACAGGGATACTCACGGCACTCAAACATTTGATCAGTCGCTACTTGAACTTTATGTAAACGGATTGGTTGATTTAGAAAAAGCTATGGAGTTTGCTACAAATCCAAATGATTTTGCTTTGAGAGCAAGGGGCGTTGTTTGAGTAAAGACGAGCATGATAAGTCTTTAAAGTATGCGTTTAATCTGTTAAATAGAAAAGATTATACAGAGTTTGAATTGGTTGAAAAGTTATCAAATAAGGGCTTTAGTGAAGCGACAATAGTTGATGTAGTTGAGTATTTAAAAGAGAAAAGATTTATAGATGATGAAAGGTATGTTGAAAACTACATATATTTTAGACTAAAATCGGGATACGGGAAATTTAAAATCGTGCATGATTTAAAGAAAAAAGGTGTGGATGAATCGTTAATTTATGATAAATTAAAAGATATAAATGAACTTGAGTCTGCAAGGGATGTTTTTGAAAGAAAGATGGAAATTTTAAAAAATAAAGATAATGCCACGTCGAAAATATTTCAATTTTTGCAACGGCGCGGGTATAGTTATGATACAATCAACGAACTATTAAATAGAAGGGGATAGTATGAAAGCGAAAGAATTAAGGAATGCTTTTTTGAATTATTTTAAAGAAAACGGACATACGATAGTTAAAAGTGCGCCGCTTATACCAAAAAATGACCCTACATTACTGTTTGTAAATGCTGGGATGGTGCAGTTTAAGGATGTGTTTTTAGGAAAAGAAAAAAGGGATTATAAAAGGGCTACAAGCTGCCAAAAATGTGTAAGAGCAGGTGGTAAGCATAACGATTTGGAGAATGTTGGATATACGGCAAGACACCATACGTTTTTTGAGATGCTGGGTAACTTTTCATTTGGAGATTATTTTAAGAAAGATGCTATACATTTCGGTTGGGAGTTTATAACAAAAACACTTGGATTGCCTAAAGATAAGCTGTGGATTACTGTTTTCGAAGAAGATGATGATGCTTTTGAGATATGGAATAAGCAGGAAGGCGTTCCGTCATCGAGAATAGTAAGAATGGGAGCGAAGGATAATTTTTGGTCTATGGGCGATACTGGTCCTTGCGGACCGTGTTCAGAAATTCATATTGACCAAGGACCTGGTGTAGGCTGCGGAAGAGATGAGTGTTCTATTGAGTGCGATTGCGATAGGTATCTTGAATTATGGAATCTTGTTTTTATGCAGTTTGACAGAGACGAAAGTGGTAATATGACGCCTCTTCCTAAGCCTAGTATAGATACCGGCTTAGGATTGGAAAGGGTGAGCGCAATTTTGCAGGGTGTTCACAGCAATTTCGATACCGACCTATTTGTTCCTATAATTAACGGAGTGAGTGACTATTTTAATGTTAGCTACAGAGAAGATGAAGATAAAGATGTTGCCGTAAGGGTTATAGCCGACCATCTCAGGGCAACCAATTTTTTAATAGCCGATGGCGTATTCCCAGATAAGGAAGGAAGGGGATATGTTTTAAGGCGTATAATGAGACGTGCCATGCGTTTTGGTAAAAAGCTGGGAACAAAAGAGCCGTTTTTGCATAGGCTAATAGATTTGGTAAACAATGAGATGGGAGATATATACCCTGAAATTCTTCAAAATAGAGATATGGTTATAAATATAGTAAAAAATGAAGAAGAGCAGTTTTTTGAGACACTTGAAGACGGATTGAAGATATTAAACGACATATTTAAACGTTCTCAGGATAAAACCATCAAAGGCAAGGATGCCTTTAAGCTATACGATACCTACGGATTTCCTATAGATTTAACCGTTGATATAGCTTTAGAAAATGGCTTTGGTGTGGATATGGATGGATTTAATCAACTATTGGATAAACAAAGGGAAACGTCCAAAGCAAACTGGAAAGGCACGGGAAGCGCAAGCATAGCAAACGTGTTTGGCGATGTTTATAAGGATGTTGGAAGGACGGAATTTGTCGGATATGACGAGTTTGAAATAGATGCAAAACTGCTTTCTATTGTGGATGAAAATGAAAATATTGTAGACAGTGCAACAAAGGGTTCTTACTATTTTATTTTTGATAGAACGCCATTTTATGCTGAAAGCGGTGGACAGATAGCGGATAGCGGTTTTGTATTTAACGATAGCGCAAAGGCATTTGTTGAAGATGTTCAAAAATATTTTGATGGCAATCTATTTGTTCATAAGGTTAGTGTGCTCGACGGCAATTTTACTAAGGACAGTGTTTGTACATTGAGAATTAATATGGCAAGAAGAAAGGATATAGCAAGACACCACACGGCAACCCACCTACTTGATGCGGCATTAATGAATGTTCTTGGGAAGCATGTAAGGCAGGCGGGTTCTTTAGTTGAAGATTGTAGGCTAAGGTTTGATTTTACGCATTTTTCAAAGCTTACGGATGAGGAATTATATAGAATAGAGACAATGGTAAATAGTTGGATTGTTGAAAATTATCCTGTAAAAACCGAGATTATGAGTATGGATGAAGCTATTGAGAAAGGAGCAATTGCCCTTTTTGAAGAAAAATATAGTGATGTTGTGCGTGTGGTTTCGGTGGGTAGTGTAAGCAAGGAGCTGTGCGGCGGAACGCATGTAAAATCTTCCGGAGAGATAGGTTTGTTTAAAATAATATCAGAAAGCGCTTTATCCAAAGGTGTAAGGCGTATAGAAGCAAAGGTTTCTATGCCTGCTTTTGAATATTTAAGAAAACGAGACGATATCTTAAAAAAGATTACCCAAAAACTCGGCGTGTCCGTAGATGATTTAGAGAAAAAGATAGATGAGTTAAAATCTAAAAAAACTCAGCAAAACAATATCAGTATGGATTTTGATAAGAGTAAAATAAAAAACATTAATGGCATTGATGTGTATGTAGATAGATTGAGCAATCTTGAAATGTCTCAAATTAGGCATATAAGTGATAATATAAAAGCAAAGCTGAAATCAGGTGTTGTTATTTTATTTAACGAAAAGGACTCTAAAATCAATGTTGTTGCTATGGTAACCAAGGATATTGCCGGTAAAATAAAAGCAAGAGATATTGTCTCTAAGGTTTCTGTAAAATTAGGCGGAAAAGGTGGCGGAAAAGAAGAATTTGCTCAAGGCGGCGGAAAAGACGCAAAAGCCATAGATTATGTTATAGAGCATTTGGAGGAATTTCTTTCTTAAGCCATAAAAGGAGGATTAAGGATGTTGAAGGAATTGATATATTTAGGTAGCGGGATAGAGAAAAAAATAACGGATAAACTTGAAGAGTTGATAAAAGAAGGCAAAAAAGACTACGGTGATAAGGATTTGCTTGAGATGGGAAAAATTCACTTAAAAAAGAGAAAAGAGCAGGTTAATAAATTGTTTTTAGGAGATGTGAGAGAGCTGGTTGATGAGATTGGGTTGGCCACAAAGAAAGATATAG
>JAMOQJ010000030.1 GCA_027064065.1 Desulfurellales bacterium | reverse complement strand
AATTTGATAAAGCCGAAAACATATTAAAAAAAGAAAACAGTCTTCTTAAACCGAAAAAAACTGTGGACTGGTTGCTTGACGAGATTAATTTAAAAAAATTTACGCCTTCTATTTCTAAAAAACTCCTGTCAAAAAATATGACAAAAAACATAGATATTGCTATGCTTGAGCCTTTAAGAATTGAAGACTATAGCATTAAGGAATTGTCTGATTTAAAGGATGGCGACTACTGCGCAATTAAAGGCATTATTCATTCAATCAATAGAACAAAAAAGGTTTTTTCCGTTACGCTAAATTGTGATGGTAGCTTTATTTTTTGCAATTGGTTTAGGTTTACTCCATACATAAGAAAATTGCTTTTTTCTTTAAAGATTTCTGACGAGATAGTGTGTTTGGGTCAGATAAAAAAAAGCGGTTTTAAGTGGAATATGAATCATCCAAAGATTTCAAAAGCTTTGAACTTTAAAGAAGAAAAAAAGATTGTCTATCCATCTATACACAATATGAAAAACAGCTCTATAAAAAAGGTTGTTGACTTTGTATTGGCTCTTCAGCCAAAAAAACCTTACGACTATCTACCTTATACGTTAATAGTTAAGAATCGCCTGCTGCTTTTAAGTGAATTGATAGAGTATATGCACAAGAAAGAAAAAGAAGATAAGGTAAGACAAAGACTTAAATATGAAGAGTTGTTTTTTTTGATTTTGGCTTTAAGATTGCAAGAATCAACAATAAAAAATAGTAGAGCGCCTTTGATATATGCTGATAAAAATTTTCTAAACAAAGCATGCGGTAGGTTAAAATTTGAGCTTACAAATTCTCAGAAAAAGGTTTTGAGTGAAATTTTTGAAGATTTTAGAAAGGGCAAGCCTATGCTTAGGCTTTTGCAGGGCGATGTGGGTTGCGGCAAGACCATTGTGGCTTTGCTTTCGATGCTTATTGCCGTAAAAAACGGTTATCAGGTAGCGTTTATGGCGCCAACCCAACCTTTGGGATTACAGGTTTACTATGAAGCAAACAAGCTGTTTGAAGATTACGGTATTAATGTTGAGCTGTTGCTTAGTTCTACAAAAAATAAACAGCATATATACAATAGAATAAAAAACGGCGAAACGCAGGTTGTTGTAGGAACTCACGCTTTATTGCAGGATGATGTGGTATTTAATAATTTAGGTTTTATAGTGGTTGATGAGCAGCATAGATTCGGCGTTGAGCAAAGAAAAAATCTTATGAATAAGGGTGTGTTTCCTCATGTTTTAATAATGAGTGCAACGCCTATTCCGCGTAGTTTATCGATGGTTTTATACTCAAGAAGCAGTTTATCCACCATAGTTGAAAAACCCAAAGAAAGAAAGAAGATTAAAACATTGCATTTTTACAATAAAAACAGACGAAAGGCGTATGAATTGGTATACAGTGAGATAAAAAATGGACATCAGGCATACATTGTGGCTCCGTTGATTGATGAGTCTGAAAATATAAAAGAGGTTGAGAATGCCGTAAAATTATATGAAGAACTAAAAAGTCTATATTTTAAAGAATTTAGAGTTGAATTGCTTCACGGTAGATTAAAGACCCAAGAAAAGGATGATATAATTAAGAGATTCAAAAACGGCGAGATTGATTGTCTTGTAAGTACAACAGTCATAGAAGTTGGTATAGATTCGCCTTTTGCTACGGTTATTGTTGTTGAGAGTGCAGAAAGATTTGGTTTATCCCAACTTCATCAATTGAGAGGAAGGGTAGGCAGAAGCAATCTTCAGTCTTACGCCTTGCTTGTTACATCCGATAACTTATCAGACACAGCAAAACAGCGTATAGATGCTATGCTGTCAACAGACGACGGTTTTAAGATAGCCGAGCTTGACTACAAATTGAGAGGCTCAGGTGAAATAATGGGCATAAAGCAGCATGGACACGGTTTAGTATATACTGATATATTTGAAGATAGAAAGTTGGCTAAAACCGTTAAAGATGATGTTGATAGATTAATAAATATGGGTTATCCTATAAATGAAGGTTTGATGAAGATGATAGAGTATAAATGGCAGTCGAGAATAAATTATGTATATGTGGGGTGAGTTATGAGATTGGCTATAGCTCAAATGGAAATAATTCCCGGAGACGTGGAGAAAAATTTAAATACGGGATTTAAATTGATAAATGATGCTATCGACAATGAATGTGATTTGGTGTTATTGCCGGAAGTTTGGACTACGGGCTTTCTGTTTAAAAAATTAAAAGAGTTATCAAAGACCACACCGGATGTTTTGAAAGATATAAAGGAAATATCCAATAAAATAACAGTATGCGGTAGTTATGTTGTGGATGATAATACTTCTTTTGATAAGGTCTTTAACAAATTCTTTGCTATAAAAGACGGTAAAATATTATTTGAATACACAAAAACGATGCTATTTGGAGTAACGGGTGAAGATAAATATTTCACAAAAGGAAAGATAAATCAAAAAAATGTTTTTTTGCTTAACGATATTACTTTTGGTGTCAGTATATGCTATGAGTTAAGATTTCCGGAGTTTTTTAGAAAAGCTGCATTTAACGGAGCCGTTGTTCATCTACATCCAGCTATTTGGCCTATAAATAGGCTTGAGCATTGGCTAACATTAACGAAAGCGCGCTCGATAGAGAATCAGGTATATCTTTTATGCTCTAACGGTGTTGGTGTAAGTGGCAAATGGGAATTAGCCGGTAATTCTATAATATACGACCCTTGGGGTGAAATATTACAAAATGCAAATTCACACACAACCATTAAATATATAAACATCGATTCTAACACTATAGAGAAGGCAAGAAATAACTTGCCCAGCTTGAAGGACTCTATGAGATTTTTTAAGTAAAAATCTTAAGTGGCGTTTTTGGGGAATTTTATTGACATTGACATGAACAGGCAGCCTTGGTAACAATTCCTAGTGGTTTAACCTTCTTTCTTATTTCTTTGAGGGTTGCAAGCTTTCTACCACCTATGATGTATCCAGGTAGAACAATAAAATCGCCCAATATACATTCTTACTCCCTTTTTACCAGAGTATTCTTAGCGTGCCTTCCGCTTTACTGTCGGCGACTCCTTTTATATAATTTTATATTAACTATTTATTAATCTAAAGTGTCCTCTATTAAACGACAGAAACTAATTAATTAGCGGTACTGAAAATTTTTATAAAAAAATTTTATTATAATAACGATATATTGTAGTTAATAAAAGTAAATCAAATTAAATATTTTAATTAAAGTATAAAATTTTATTTTTTCCTATTTCAACAGTATTTTTAAAAGTAAAATTAATACTATTTTTATTTTTATTTTTTGATTTTTAATTTTTTACTTGTCAAATTTTTAAAAAATAATATAATCTTTTATACAACGAATCGTTAAAAAACCTTATAAATAAGGGAAATATATAATATAGTTAAATTTTATTTAATTCACTATACTCAAAATATTTAAAAATGCTTTTAAAATTAATTATATTTAATCTTGACATTTTTGAAATAATATTTTAAAATTAAACTCAATTATGAATGGTGAGTTAATACAGCGGTTAATGAAGCATTATTTTATTAACAAGTAGTTAGGCTTTATGTTGTTAATGATTTTTGGTCTAAAATTTGAGTGAGCGTAGATTATAAATTTTTTAGGAGGTTTTTTATGGATGTTAAAAAAGTGGTAAGCTCGAGGGATGCACTGAGTGTTATCAAAGATGGAGACGTAGTTGCTATTTCAGGATTTAACCTAACAACTTCTCCTGAGTATTTGATTCTTGAATTATTCGAAATGTATAAGGAAACAGGTCATCCAAATAATCTGTTTATTATTTCAGACACACTACCAGCAGTTCCTGATAGAGGATTGGATAAGGTTTTTGCAGAGCTTTACGAAGATAAGAATCAGAATTTTATCAGAGGCGTTTTGATGCCATTTATCGGATGGTCTCCAGCATTGATGAAAATGACTCTTGAGAATAGAATAGAGGTTTACTCCTATGCAATCGGAACTACATCTTACTGGTTTAGAGAAGTTGCTTCAGGAAGACCTGGCCTTTTGACAAAGGTTGGATTGGGAACATTCTTAGATCCGAGAATTGATGGTGGTGCATCAAACGAGATAGCAAAAGAGAAAAAGACATGTAAAGTTGAGCTTATGGAAATAGATGGTGAAGAGTGGCTAATGTACAAAGCTCCAACACCTGATGTAACCTTAGTTAGAGGAACAACTGCAGATATGGACGGAAACGTATCTATGGAAGAAGAAGGCTTCTATGGAACGGTTCTAAATATGGCTCAGGCTGCTAAAGCTCAGCCAAATCCTGGGAAAACAATTGTTCAGGTTAAATACGTAGCAAGAAAAGATACGATACCTACAAGAGATGTTGTAGTTCCTGCTCCTTTAATTGATTATATCGTGGTTACTCCTGATGCTGATAAATACCACAGACTTTCTGGAAGCTATATAACAGACCCGAGAATGTCTGGACAGATTAAAACAGAGAAAACAAAAGAGCTTGAGTCTCTATTGCCTACACCTGATAAAATTAGAGACAGAATTGCAGCCGGTAGAGTTTTGATTGAGACAATGAGACTCGTTGCTCAGTTGAAAAAACCACTCTTTGGAAACTTGGGAATCGGTATCCCGGTTTACGTATCATGGCTTGCAGGTGAGTTTGGATACAGTGACCTGCTTGCATTGACGGTTGAGCCAGGTCCTGTTGGCGGTATTGCACTTGTTGGACAGGATTTCGGTGTTGCTATCTCTCCAAGTGCAATAATTCCAATGCCTGATATGTTCTCAAACTACGAAGGTGGAATTATCGACTTTGCATCCTTAGGATTCATGCAGATTGACCCGAAGGGTAACGTTAACCCATCATACAGCCCTGTTAGAGTATCTGGTCCTGGTGGATTCCCAGTAATTTCTGCAGGTTCTCCAAGGACATTCTTCGCAGGCGGATTTACAGCAGGAAAAGGTATTGATATAGATGCTGATGGTGGTAAATTAATGATAAAGAGCGATGGTAACATTGCTAAATTCAACAACGAAGTTGTTAAGATAGTATTCTCTGGTCCTCAGGCAGTTAAGAGTGGAAAAGAGATACTTTACATTACTGAAAGAGCCGTATTCGGATTGAATGAAAACGGTCTTGTATTGAAAGAAGTAGCACCTGGTGTTGATATTGAGAAAGACATCTTGGCAAAGATGGAATTCAAACCAGAAGTACCAAGCAAAGTAGATACAATGCCAGAATGCTTGTTCTATCAGGATATGGGCCCATTGAAAGAGTTCACCGATGCAATATTGAAAGAAGGCGGTCTTTTATAATAGGTAACACAAAAAAGGCGGACAATTGTCCGCCTTTTTATTTTTTAAGTAAGTAAAATTATTAATCGCCAGATATCTTTGTATCAAGTCTTGCTTCGTAAACTGCCGCACCTTTATCCGTAGCATACATTAAAAATAGGTCTATTTCCGGAGATGAACTGCCAAGCCTGTTTGATTCAGAGACTACAACCACGTCTTTTTCTTCCAATGAAGGTAAAATCTCTTTGCCTAATATTCTGTTTTTCCAACTTATAAAAAGTGCAGCTTTTTCAAAAACGTATTCTATCTCTTGAGCGTTAAATTTGTCTTTTACAAACTTATCTATTGCAGCCTTTTGCAGTACTTTATCCGATTCGCTCTCATACTGTATGTAACCAATTATTTTACCTATACACCCTCCTATTTTTTATACCAACCGTATAATATCTGTTTCTTCATTTATGATAACTTCTGAAGTTTCAGGCAGTCTGAAGTATTTTTTTCTATCTGTTTTTTGCTTCCTTTTTATCTTTGGCTCTAACCATATTGGTTGTAACCAATTTTCTTTCGTCTCTATATATGACCAAAGCCAAAACTTTATAGGTATGCAACATTTTTATATCACCACCTTTTTAAAAGTTAATTAATTTTAAATAAATTTACACAAGGTTTATTTAATTGCAATACTCATGATTGAACTCTTGTATAAATCCTTTAAGGTTCAGTCCATTCATAAAATCAATAATCTCTAAATATTCTTCATAATTAACTTTTCTATTGATGGTGCTATCGTTAAAAGCTTTATATGCTGGAAAATATTGGAACATTAAAGAAATAGGTGTATCGGGTAAATTGTCTACAATCCATTTTAACGCCTGCTTTGTATTGTCTATAAGATTTGGCAAAACAAGATGCCTTATAATCAAACCCTTTGTAGCTATGCCGTTTTGTGTTTTTAATGAACCTTTGGTTTTGTGCATAGCAAGGATGGCTTTGGTTGCTATATCAAAATAATCGTCGATGCCTGATAATTTCTTTGATATATTATTATCCGTATATTTTAAGTCAGCCATATAAATATCTATGTAGTTTGAAAGATATTCTATTACTTCAGGCTTGTCGTAGGAGCTTGTATTGTAGGCTATGGGAATTGTTAGACCTTTTTCTTTCGCTAAATCTATGGATTTGCATATTAAGTGAATGAAATGGCTTGGTGTAACTAAATTTATATTGTGTGCACCCTTTGATTGTAACTGAATCATTATATCAGCAAGCTCTTCTTCGCTGATAACTTTGAAAGCACTTTTCAATTGGCTTATAGGGAAATTTTGGCAATAGATGCATGACAGATTGCATCCTGCAAAAAATATCGTTCCGCTTCCGTTTTTGCCGCTTATCGGTGGCTCTTCGCCAAAATGAAGATTGTAGCTTGCTATTTCAAGTGTATTTTTTGTTTTACACAACCCTGCATATCTGTTTCTGTCTATATTGCATTCCCTAGGGCATAGTTTGCAATACAGTTTTGTTAGTTTTTCAAAAAACATAATAAGTGTGGCAATAAAAAAAGGGAGAGTCTGTCGAAACAAACCCTCCCTTTATAATTTGAAATTGTTGTCTTATTTTGCGCCAACGATTTCTTCGAGCATATCTGTTGTGATGGATTTTGGTCTTTCGATATTGTATCCAAGACCTCTGTCCCAAATAACGTTAGCCATAACGCCAAGTGCTCTTCCGATTCCGAAGAGAACTGTATAGAAATCATATTCTGTAACGCCATAGTGCCACTGGATGCAGCCTGAATGAGCGTCAACGTTTGGCCATGGATTCTTAGCTTTTCCGTGTTTTTGCAAGATTGGCGGAACAACTTCATAAAGCATAGAAACAACCTGGAAGATAGGATCATCAGGTAGGTGTTTCAATGCGAACTCTCTCTGAGCTGTATATCTTGGGTCTGTCTTTCTCAAAACAGCATGTCCGTATCCAGGTATAACCTGTCCACCGTTCAATGTATCCCATAAGAATTTCTCAAGGTCTTCTTTTGTCGGAACTTTTCCGCCCAATTTTTCCATTGTTTCCTGAATCCATTTCAAAACTTCCTGGTTTGCCAAACCGTGCAATGGACCAGCAAGACCATCCATACCAGCAGAGTATGAATAGTAAATATCGGAAAGAGCAGAAGCAACAAGGTGAGTTGTATGAGCTGAAACGTTTCCTGACTCATGGTCTGAGTGTAGGATGAAGTAAAGTCTAGCAACTTCGTCGTAAGGATCAGGAATGCCCATCATATGAGCAAAGTTTCCACCGAAATCCAAATTAGGATCAGCAGGAATGTGAACATCACCCTTATATTTCATTCTGTAGATGTATGCGCCCAATGTAGGCAATTTAGGCAATAACTCCATAACATCTTCATACATATAATCCCAAGCGTCCATCTTGTTGAATTTGCCTGCATTGTACCAAGCAGCAAATTTAGACTCTCTCTGCATTGCTAAGATTCCAGCTGAGAACATTGCCATAGGATGGGAATCTCTCGGCATAGCTCTTAGTATATCTTTTACATACTCAGGCAAATCTCTCTTTGATCTCCAGATAGATGCAACATCTGCAACATCGCTTTCACTTGGTATATCACCTGTCAACAATAGATAGAAATGACCTTCTACGTATGGCTGCTCTTTGCCGGCTGGCTTTGGCAATTTTTCCAATACTTCAGGAATTGTATATCCGCGGAATCTAATTCCTTCCATTGGATCAAGGTAGGAAATGTCTGTTATTAAACATTTAATACCTTTCATTCCGCTAATAACCTGAGAAGCTGTAAACTCCTGAACAGGCTTGTCACCAAATTCTTTAGCTAATCTGGTAATTCTCGGTCTGTGAGCCTGAATCTTTTCGAACAGCTTTTCCTTAAGAACATCCTTAGCCATAACTTAACCCTCCTTAAAAAAATTGTTTTTAAATTAAGTTTAAGCGGAACTTGCCACTTATCCAATTAGCTTTTATTTAAAATCGCTAATAATCTTTTAGCACTTTGTTAGTTTTTTGTCAACAGTTAATTTGTTTAATATATATCTTGTTTTTATTGTTACAAATACTACAAAAATCCTAACAATAAAAGGTTTTTCTTAAGCATCTGCATAATTTCTAAATTTATCGTCTCAATAAAGAAAATTTAAGCGAAAGTTTGAATTGTTAAAAGCAATCTACCTTTTCTAAGTTTTCCAAAATCATTATCAATCTATCCAAGCCAACAGCTATACCTGACATCTTAGGAATACCTTTTTTCATAGCATCAAAGAACAACTTATCCGTGTTTTTAAATCTCCTTTTTATTTCTTTGTAGTCTGTTTCTTCTAAATAACAGTTTGAAAGCTCAATACCTGCAATGTAGGTTTCGTAACGCTTAGCGTATCCGTTTTCTATTCTTGCAAGGGTAGCTTTTTCTTTTGGAAAGTCGTACACTACAATAGGATTATTGAGTCCCAAGTTTTTTTCTATTTCAAAAGCAAAAACAGCATCTAAAAGCTCTAATACGTCAATCTCACCTTCGATATTAAGCATTTTTTTAATCTTATGCTTGTCTATATTATGTATGTCTATATTTGCATAGTTTAAAAACAGGTCTTTATATTTTATAAAGCTAACATTATCTAAGTCTATGTTTAAGCCTTGATATTTTAACAGACTGTCTCCGTTTAGATATTTTATTAACTCTATAAAATCTCTTATTATATCTTTTGGTTGTTGCATGGCTCGATACCATTCTAATATTAAGAATTCCTTTTTGTGTAGATTGTCTTTGTGGTCGTCTCTATATGCGTAGCATAGTTCAAAAACATTATCAAAGCCTAATGATATAAGTTTTTTTATCTCCACTTCAGGAGATGGAGTTAAGTATCCGTATGGTGTTTTCATTATTGATATGTTTGTTTCATCTATTATACTTTCCTTTAATTTTGGAGTTGTTACCTCTATAAACCCTAAGTTTCTAAAGAAGTCCCTCGTTTTCTGTATGTAATCAAATCTATTTTTCATTATAGAAAAGAGACCTTCATTTGACTTATGATTATAGCTTGAGTTATTTTTGGTTATTAAATTGTCGCAAGAGTCTATTATATCGCCTATATTGTGTTTTGTTTTAAAGTTTAACGTATGGTATTGCCCACTCCACCAAAGAAGTGTTGACTTTTGGTTAACTTTTACTATCCTACCAAAGACACCCATTTAAGGAGCATGTTATGAAAAAAGATGAATTTTTACAATCTATAAATGAACTTAAAACAATCCTATCCGATATGGATGCTAAATTTGATATCATTGAAAGAATAGCAAACTTGATTTCGTATGCCATTAAAAATGGCAATAAACTTATGATATGCGGAAACGGCGGAAGTGCTGCTGATGCCCAACATATGGCTGCTGAATTTGTGAATCGTTTTTTAAAGGAGAGAAAGCCGCTTGCTGCTATTGCTTTATCAACAGATACATCCAATATAACAAGTATAGCAAACGACTACTCTTTTGATGAAATATTCTCAAAACAGGTTGAAGCTATAGGAAAAAAGGGTGATATCTTGGTAGGAATAAGCACAAGCGGAAATTCAAAAAACGTATTAAAAGCATTTGAGGTTGCCAAGAATATGGGTATTACAACAATCGGCATATTAGGCAAAGACGGCGGAGAAATTGCAAAAATTAGTGATTTAAATTTTATTGTGAACTCAAGTACCACACCGAGAATACAGGAAATTCATATATTTGTTATACATACTATATGTCAAATGGTTGAAGATAATGTTTGTTAGCAAAATAAAGAATTTGGCTGATATTGTGGATATTTCAGCCCAGCTAAAGAAGAAGGGTGTTAAGATAGGTTTTACGAACGGTTGTTTCGATATTTTACATGCCGGCCATGTGAGCTATCTAAATAAAGCAAAAAGCTTGGTAGATGTGCTTATTTTAGGTTTAAACTCCGATGATTCCATAAGAAGAATCAAAGGTAAAAATAGACCCATAAACAATCAAGAAGATAGGGCTTTGGTTGTAGCTTCGCTTGAATGTATCGATTTTGTAGTTTTATTTTCTGAAGATACGCCTGAGAATTTAATAAAAGCGATAAAGCCCGATATGCTAATTAAGGGTGCAGATTGGAAGAATAAAACCGTTGCTGGATGTGATTTTGTGCAAAAATACGGTGGAAAATGCGAATTTATTGAGCTATTAAATAACCGCTCTACGACAAATATTATAGAAAAGATTGTTAATGAATATTGCTAATTATTTTAAAGATTTTTGTAGATATATAGAGTCAAAATACGAATCAGAACACACAAAAAGGGCGTATGTTAAAGATGTTGAAGAGTTTCTGGAGAAAATAGGCAAAGATGAAGAAGTCTCAATAGACAGGTATGTGGTTTTACTTAAAGAAAAGGGCTTAAGCAATAGGACGATAAGGAGAAAACTGTCATCCGTATCTACTTTTTTTGGTTTTTTAAAAAGTATCGGCGCAGTTGATAGAAATCCTGTTGACTTTGTAGAAAAGCCCAAAATGGAAAAAAGATTGCCAAAATTTCTTGATGTAGATGATGTGCATAATTTGCTTGAAAAGATAGAGAATAAAAGAGACAGAGCAATGCTTGAACTTATTTATTCATCGTCTTTAAGGGCAAACGAAGCAGTTTCTCTGAATATTGAAGATGTAGATTTGAGTAATTTGAGGATAAGGATAAAAAGAAAAGGTTCAAAGGTGTCTTATGTGCCCATCACAAAAAGGGCAAAGAGATATCTTGAAGATTATATTAACTCAAGGGCTAATGGGGCTTTATTTTTGAATAGGTATGGCAAAAGACTCACAACACGTTCTTTGCAAAATATAGTAAAGAAATATGCCCTGCATAATATTTTTAAGGATATATCGCCTCACACATTGAGACATTCAAAGGCCACTCATCTGTTAAACAGCGGAATGGATATAAGAATCCTTCAGCGATTGCTTGGTCATTCATCAATAAAGGCTACGCAGATTTATACCCATTTGAACTTAAGTGAGCTTGCAGAAACATACGACAAAACGCATCCTTTGGCAAAAAATGAAAAAAAATAAAAAGAATTACTACCTTGGCGTTTCCCACGGTATATTTTATTTTGCAGCAATGGGATTGGTTGATTATGCAACCATACTTCCTACATTTTTAAAATATTTAATCAATTCAAATGTTTTAATAGGATTTGTAGCAGCCATAGCAAGAGGCGGAACAATACTCTTTCAGCTTGTTTCGGCTGCTTATCTTGAAGGGAAAAAGAAGAAACCTATACTTGTCTATGCTTTATGGGTAAGATTTTTTTCTTGGATATTGATAGCGGCTTCTTCGTATATTTTATTGCCACACCATAAAATAACAGAATTGGTTATATTCGTAACCTTAATAAGCATCTTTTCGTTCGCGGGCGGTGTTAGTGTTGTGCCGTTTTACGATATCATAACCCACAATATACCTTCGCATATGCTTGGAAAATTTTGGGCAACAAGACAGTTTATAGGTGGAATTTTAGCGGTAGGAAGTGGATATATAGTTAAAATTATAATGCAAAATATTGCATATCCCAACAACTACACCATACTGTTTTTTTTGGCATCTTTAGTTTTTGGCTTGTGTTTTTTAAGTCTGGGTTTGATGGATGAAGGCGAAATTAAACAAAAAAAGAACGCTTCATTTAGAGAGTTTTTAAGTAGCGCCGTATTAATTTTAAAAACCAATAAAGACTTTTTGACTATGGTTATATCTGAATTTCTAAGTCATGCTATATTTATGTGTATGCCTTTTATAGTAATTTATGCTACCTACAAACTCGGTTTAAGTAAATCGGATATAGGGTATTTTATCTCTGCTCAGATGGTCGGTAGCATCCTATCAAATATTTTTTGGGGTTATTATGCCGATAAAAAGGGTCCCAAATTTATAATAATATCAACAAATATATTAGCCTTGAGCGTTCCTTTTTTATCGATTTTTATTAAATCGCCATCTTTGTTTATTGTTGTCTTTTTTCTTTTGGGTTCATATATGCACGGTTCTTTTATAGGGTATACAAATTATATGCTGAACATAGCGCCCGAAGACAAAAGACCCACATTTGTAAGCATAAGAGGAACATTCAACGCTTTATCCTATTTTTTACCCACAATTGGCGGTTTTATAGTGGATAAGTTTTCTTATCACTATCTGTTTATATCGACAAGTGTTCTTGCTTTTGTTGGTTTGCTGTATGCTTTAAGATTAAAATCGAACTAAAATTTTAGCATAAGTTGAGCCAGTATTATGCTTAAAACTAAAGCAAAAGGGTATACCGCAGCGTAGCTAATTGATGGATAATCGGATTTGGTTATGCTGTTTGCCATTGTTAATGATGGAGTAGATGTCATTGCTCCTGATAATAAACCTATTATATCAAGGAAATTCATTTTAAATATTTTTCTACAAAGAAAAGCAACGCTTAAGAGAGCTGTAATTACAGATGCTATGGATATGTATACAGATGTAAAGCCGTGTAATTTAATGGATTCTAAAAGATATTCTCCTGAATTTGTGCCGATTGTTGCAAGGAATATCAATTGCCCTAATGTTTTCATAATGGAATTTGAGTGCGGTGATAGTTGCCATACAAGGTTGCCTGTTCTTCCAAGTCTTCCCAAAATTAAAGCCGTTACCAGTATTCCACCAACAAAGCTTAATTTTACAAAACCAACGCCGGGCAGTCCAAACGGTATACTGCCTATAAAGATGCCAAGCACTATGCCTAAGGATATAGGTAGAAAATCGGCAGCTGGATATTTGAGCAGGTTGTCTCCTATCAAATTCTTTAGTTTGGATGTATATTTTTCAGGCACTACGACATATAGCTTATCTCCAAGCCTTAATGTTAATGTAGGATAAGGCGGTATATCTATGCCAGACCTTCTAACACGCGTTATAATTGCACCTAAGGATTTTAATTCTTTTATTTCGGCTATCTTTTTCCCCACAATATCCTTCGATGTTACAAGGAGTCTACAAACCTTAGTGTTATCGTGAAATTGATAGGATTCCTCTATCTCTTCGCCAAGCAATATTTTTAAGTTTTGCAACTGCTCAGGTGTTCCTGATATTCTCACAATATCTCCATAATGCAGTATAGCATCGGTTTTTTCTGGGTCTATAGGATGATCTGACTCAACCCTTTCTATAACCGTAAGGGTCATTTTTTCTATTTGTGATTTATATATTGTGTTATTTTTAAAGTTTTCGTTTGTTATTTTAAAATTTTTTGTAATTATGTCAGGATGTAGTGATTTTTGATGCTCTTCGTATTTTTGAAGTTCTTTTTTAATATCTACTTTGAATATAACAGGTAAAAACCTTATAAAAATGACTGTTATTATTATGCCAAAGGGATAAACAACACCAAAGGCTATTGATATTGATGGTGAATTGTTTGCTTCAAGTGCCGCTGCCAATGCAGGTGCGCTTGATATTGCTCCTGTAAATACACCGTCAGCCACATCTTGTGGCATATTTAAAAATACGGAAGATATGTATATTAAAAGAAAGATGATAATCAATACCAAACCTGCTAACAGATTGAACTGAAGGCCTTCCTGTTTTATAACATCAAAAAAACCGGGTCCTGATTGTAAACCAACTGCGTATATAAATATCGCAAGACCAAAAAATTTAAAATCGTTGGGTATTATTATTCCAAAATGTCCTGCTATTAAAGCAACAATGAGAATTGCAGAAATGTCTAAAGAAAATCCCTTTATCTTTATATTTCCCAACATATATCCAAATGTAACTATCAAAAAAAGATAAAAAATCTCACTATGAATCATATTGCAAGTTATATAACTATTGGATTATTCTGTCAAACAGTTAATATTGGAGTACACACATCTGTTTCTGCCGGAATTTTTAGCTATATACAGTCTATCATCGGCCTCTTTTATGATTGTTTCTATTGTTTTATCTTTATCTGTTGCCTTGTATGTTGATACTCCGCAGGATACCGTGATTGTAATATTTATTTCTTTCCATGTAAATACCGATTCTTTTACTTTTTTTCTAATATTTTCGGCTCTTTCGTATGAATTGTTTATGGTTGCATCGTTTATTGCGCATAAAAACTCTTCACCTCCATAGCGCATAACAACATCTTCAGCTCTAAAATTGTCTTTTAGAATGTTTGCGAAAGATGATAGTATAAAATCTCCGGCTTGATGGCCGTATGTATCGTTAACTCTTTTAAAATGGTCAATATCAAACATTATGACACATAAACACCCTTTTTGTCTTTTTGCTCTTTGATATTCTTCTGTTAACCTTTTTAATCCAAACCTTCTGTTGTAAATTCCCGTAAGTTCGTCTATAGCCGCCATATCTTGCATTTTTTGGTATGCCAATGAGCTTTTTAGAGCCAATGCATATTCATTCAAAAGTCTTTTTATAAGAGCGATTTCTTCTGTGTTTAGATATCTCTTTAGATATAATACTAAAACACCATAGTCAGTTGAATCGTTACTAAAGGGTAAGTATACGACTTCTAAGGGTTTTATTTTACCTGTTCCAAATTCCACTATTTCAACTTCTGCATCTTTCAAACTAACAACTCTTTTATCTAAAGCTATATCAATAAGAGATTGTTTTTTGCCTTCAGTTATTTGGGTATGTATTCCCTTTGAGTATCCGACTGCAAGCTCTTCCTGTTTGGATATATGGTAGACTTCTATTGCTATAGCCGGTGTTATGTCAAATATAAATTCAGCCATATTTTTATCCAGATTTTCCAATTCGAGTGATTTATTCAATCTTGAAAAAAACTCATCCATACGTTCATATTGCCAAAATAGAGAACGAATAACCCTGACTAAAGAATTATATCTTTCTGTTAATCTTCCTATAACATCATCAGAAAAAAGTTGAACATAGCAATCTTTGCATTCATCTATTCTTTTTATATTGCCTTTTTTATAGTTTAAAATATTGTTGGTTATTCCTTCTATTTTGCTTGAGAAATCGTTTAATCTTTTAAGTATTACGATTCTGATAACTAAAAAAGAGAAAGTTCCTACGAACAATCCTGCACCTATACATATCAAACCGTATTCAAAAGAAAACACTCTCTCAGCTGGTAATCCTATAAAGAATCTTGATATAGGTATAAAAGCAAGACCCATCAAGAGCCCTGAAAATAGCATATAAAATGCCGATTCTTTAACTATACTTCCAAAAAAACGCTTTCCCATAAACTTTTCCCTTTTTTATCTTTAATTTAGGACTCTAACATAAGATACTTAATTAGTCAATAATAAATTAACTATTATCACATTTTAAATATTAAATATTTGCTTAATGTTGCAAAAGTAATTATGGTGGTGAATTCAAAATGCAAAAAAAAGTTGACAAATATAAAACAATTTATATACTTTCATCTGTCTTTGAATTTGCTCCTCTGTAGCTCAGTCGGTAGAGCAGGTGGCTGTTAACCACCGGGTCGGGGGTTCGAGTCCCTCCGGGGGAGCCATTAAAAGCCTGTTATGAAGTCAATCTGGGTAAATCGCTCAGGTTGGCTTTTTTGTTTAGATAGTCATTTACCTGTTTTTTGTATCTTAATATTTTCTTTATTTTATCAACGTTTCCATTTACATTTTCCATTTTTTAATTATAATAAACAAAACTATAAAAAGGAGTTAACAAATGACCAAACTCCCAATAGGCGAATCATCATTTGAAAGCATAAGAAAAGGTGGTTTTATATATGTAGA
>JAMOQJ010000029.1 GCA_027064065.1 Desulfurellales bacterium | reverse complement strand
ATATTGCAATAATTATCTATGCTTATTTACGCCTACCCTATCGCACAAATCAAAAAGCGGGCACGCTGAGCAAAACGGTGATATAGGTTTGCAGATATTTTGGCCGTAAGGAACGAGCAAATCGTTATACTCAATCCAATACTTTTTTGGTAAAATTCTTCTTAATTCCATCTCCGTCTCCAACGGGTCTTTGGTTTTAATCAAGCCAAACCTGTTAGATATTCTATGAACGTGGATATCCACACAAATTGCAGGGATGTTATAACCTTTAGCCAATACCAAATTTGCCGTTTTTCTTCCAACATTAGGCAGTTTTAAAAGCTCTTCCATACTGTCGGGCACTTTTCCGTTATGTTTTTCTATTATAATTCTTGTTATTTTTTTAAGATTTTTCGCTTTTGTTTTATAAAATCCGACAGGGTAGATTGTTTTGGATATTTCATCTTCGCTTAATTTATCGAGTTTTTCTATCGTGTCGGCTTTTTCAAATAAACGAAGGGACGCAGCATGGGTTGTTGCGTCCTTCGTTCTTAAACTCAAAACGGTAGAAACCAAAACCTTGTAAGGGTCGTTGTCTTTGGCGACAAGTGTAACTACCGGCTCTACAAAATTTTTGTAGGATTCTCGCAATATTTCTATGACAACATCTATATCGTCTATTGTCATAGTTTCGGATTTACTTCTATCTTAACCTGTTTTTTGAGTTTTTCTATAAAGTTATTCATAATCTCATACTCTTTTTGACTCTTTAGTTGCTCTTCTATGCTCTTTTTATATTTTTTAAAATCTTCTTCTTTAGCTTTTTTATCCTTCACAAAATATACATAGTATCCTTTATTTGTCGAACATCTATCGAAAAAGCCAACCTTGTTTTCAAAAATCTTCTGAACAACCGACTCTTTGAGTGTGCATTCCATTTTATCATCAGGTGAGAATTTAGATATATTCTTTGAAAGCTTCACCTTAAGTTTAAAGGATTTTGCTATATCGCTCAATTTTTTACCCTTTTTTAGAGCTTCATATATCTTGTTTGCCCTATCCTTAGCCAGTTCTTTTGCCTTATATTCAATATAAGCCTTTTTAACTTTATCTTTAATCTTATCAAATGTTGGTATATAGGATGGCTTTTTATCAGCTATTTCGTATATCACATATCCGCCAATAGCCTCATCAGGACCTAACAATTTTCCCTTTTCTGACAATAGAGCATTTTTAACAATATCCGACGTAAACGGTGCTTTGGGTGATTTCAGACTCATATAAGGGCTAAGTTTTACATTAAATCCAAATTTTTTGGCTGCATCTTCAAACCTTTCCTTAGAGTCCCTAATCTTTACAAATAACCTTTTTGCATCTATGAACAGATTCTCTTCGGCTTCTTTTTCTCTTAGATACTCCACAACATCCTGTTTAACCGTTTTATACTTTCTTAAGTAAGGTTTTTGTATATCTTCCACAAGAGCTATATGATATCCAAATTTGGATTTAAACGGTTTTGATATCTCGTTCGGCTTCAAATCCTTTATACCATTCCAAAACCCTTCAACAACCATATTTTTGGTTATATATCCTAGCTCTCCTCCAACCTTCTTCGTATATGTATCAGCAGAATATTTTTTAACGGCATCCTTAAAACTAATCTTTTTACTCTTTATCTCTTGATATACCTTAAACGCCTCTTTTTTAAGCTCTTCATCGGTTTTATTATCGTTTTTACCTGCTGCTATTAAAATATGTGCAACCTTTATTCTCTTTGGAACCATAAAATATGATTTATGGCTTTCATAAAATCTTTTTGTATCGTTATCGCTTATCTTCATCTGCGCCTTTTCATACTTTAAACTGTAAAGGATGTATTTAAACTTTACCTGAGTAGGAACTCTAAAAACTTCCTTATGTTTATCGTAATAGGCTTTTAAGTTTTTGTCGTTTACAACAACATCCTTTTTCATCTGTTCAAACGGCAGATAAACATACTGAAGCGTTGCCGTAGAATAATTTTCTTCAAAGTATTTTCTAATCTCGTCAGGCGTTACTTTTGCGTCTTTAAATAACTTTGATTTTAATTTATCTATATATAAAGAAACCTTGACAGAACTTTCATAATCCTTTGGGTTTATATTATTGGCTTTCAAAACAGCCAAATATTTATCCTTAGAAAAATGACCGTTTACATAAAATGTATCGTTTTTTTCTATCTCTTTTTGAACATCTTCATCTGTAACCTTTATACCCTCTTTTTTTGCTTCCTGTAAAAGAAGGGTTCTTTCTATAAGTGTATCTATGGTTTTTTGCTTAATATTGAGCTTTTTAATATCGTCTTCGGTAATTTTTCCGCCCTTAAGCTGGGTCAAAAGCTGAACGTAGAATTTGTAGATATTATTATAGGTTTTTTCATATTCAGGTATAGTAATCTTAGTATCTCCTACCTTGATAGCCGTATTACTACCCATCTTAAATGGACCTTTTACAAACATATAGGCGCCACCGATAACAAAGGCAATAGCGGCTATCCATAAGAAAATAGCAAATTTTCTAATATTCTCCCTAAAATATCCAAGCATACCCACACCTCTTAAAAATAAATTTATTCATCAAGGAAAGAATTATACACTTTTAAGCGTCTTTATCAAATAATCTTGCACAGTTTTTTCATGGGCAATCCAATCACTGTCGTAATATCACCCTTAATAACATACATAAACTTTGACGCCAAACCCTGAATGCCGTATCCTGCCGCTTTAGTTTTATAATCTTCTTTATCCAAATAATCGTTTATTGCCTTATCGCCAATCCTATCCATATAAACAACTGTATAATCCACAAAGAATTCATATCTTTTATTTGACAAAACCGTAACGCCGCTAAAACAAAAATGCTTTTTACCTTCAAGATTTTTCAATATTTTAAATGCATCTTGCCTGTTTTTAGGTTTTCCTATGATTTTGTCTTCAAAAACTATTACGGTATCTGCCGAAATAACAGTATTTTCTTTCGAAACAAATTTTACGGCTTTCAAGTAGGTTATTCTTTCCAAATATTCAAACAAACTCTCGTCTTTTAATCTTGTTTCGTCTATGTCTGATTTAGCTAAAACGGCATTCCTTTTACATATCTTTATCAGCTTTCTTCTTGCTTTGGATGCAGACGCTAAGATAATCACTCAAACACCTTTTCAAAAATCTCTCTTACTATTTTTCTATGCTCTTCAATCTCTTCTTTTAAACTCTGCTTGCCGCATAAAAATTCCAACGTTTCAAAATTCTTAATTACTGAGCCTTTTGCAAAAGTTCTGTAAACATTTAGTGTTGATACGTAAAATTTGTATATTTCCTTCAGTTTATCTGTATTGATAATGCCCTTCTTTTCAATCAAATCCAGCAATTCAAGTGTGGATAATCCAAGTTTCACGCACCCGTTTTCAAAGCATACCGCTTGAGCCAAGAATTCTATATCGCTTATTCCGCCTTTAAAACTCTTTATATCATAATCTTTGCCCTTTGCGTCTTCTATCTTTCTTTTCATATCATAAATATCGCCTTTGGAAGGTGGTTTGTTAAAAATAAATCGCTCATAAACACCATAAAGCAAAGATTCATCAAAACCGCAATAGATTATTCTTGATTTCTGGGCTGCCTGTTTTTCCCAAGGCCATGCATTATTTTGAAAATATTTATCAAGATAGTCCACATCTACGACTATGGAGCCTTTATCGCCATAAGGTCTTAACCTTAAATCAACTTCGTATATCTGTTTTAATTCTTTAACGATTTTCTGAACCGTAGATGTATACATATAAGCATCCTGTTTTGCGACAAATACAATATCTAAATCGCTCCCAACAAACAGCTCGCCTGTTGCAAGCTTTCCGTATCCGACAACCGCCAAAACATTATCTTTATCGTATTTAGATACAGCCTTCTTTATGAAATCGAAGGCAAATTGACTTAAAATATTTGGGCTATATGAAAACGGCTTCAAAAATAGATGCAAAATAACGCCCAAACTCAATCTTTCATGTTCAAATATGCTCAATTCATTATAGTTTAGCATCTCACCCAACAATATATCTTCCAACAAATCCAGATGTTTTGAAAACTTATCAGCCAATCCGATGGACAAAACCTTTAGAAATGCTTCAAAAACCTGTCTTTGTTTAAAAGCCAAAGTCGTATATGTCGGGTTTATAATATTCAAGCCGCCCATACAGGTTTCAAATAGGTCTTTTTTTACATAATTAAACGCATAATCAAAGATATCTTCTATCTGACTTCTTTTTATATCCTTTGCCAAAAACTTTTTAACGGCACTTTTTATCAAATTCGATACGGTGGCTGCATTGTTTATACCATGCTCATAAAGGAAACCTTCAATATCTTCATCCGCACTAAATACAGGAAACCGATTATTAGAAATAAATATCTTTTTAAATATTTCATGCACCCTATCGGTAACATTCAAATATTTCTTTACGAAAGCATCCAAGTTCAAATCCAATTTTCTTGCAAGTTTTTCAAGTTCTTTCTTATCTAACGGTAAAGATTGAGTCTGTTGTTCGTTTAAGAGTTGTATCTTATGCTCTATCCTTCTTAAAAACAGATATGCACTATACAATAATTCTTTTTCCTGTTTTTCAATCAATCCTTTTTCGCAAAGTAGGTTTATCGCATCAAGAGTGCCGATATGCTGTAATTCTTTTATATTTCCACCGTAGACAAGCTGAAAATAGTTTACAATAAACTCTATCTCTCTTATGCCGCCAACACCCTTTTTCACATCAACCTTTTCTATTGGTATACGCTCAAAGGATGAAGGTTTATGAGCATATTTTTTTATTTTAAACATCAAAGACCTAATTTCCTGTATGTACTCTATGTCTATGGATTTCCTGTACACAAACGGCTTAATCGTCTCTAAAAACAAAAAACCTAATTCATAATCACCAGCAACGGGATAGGCTTTGGTTAAAGCCATCTTTTCCCACAGCTGCCCAAAGGTCGCATAGTAGTTTTCATACTCATCTACACTCAACGATAAGGCTGAGCTTTTACCGCCCGGGCGTAATCTCATATCAACCCTATATACAAAACCACCTTCTTTATTATCATTCAAAATAGATATCGTTTCTTGAGCCAAACGGTTAAAATAGTTACTTTTTTCTGCATCATTATGCACAAACAACAAATCTATATCGGATGAAAAATTAAGTTCCATATTACCCAATTTTCCCATACCTATAACACATATACCATCATCAACGCCATATCTTCCCTTTAATTTTTCTTTAGCACACCAAAGCGCAGCATCAATTAAAGCACTTGCAAGATAGGACAGCTCTCTCATTATAGAAATGAAATCAGTTGCTTTAATAATCTCTTTTGCCGCTATTCTTAAATATTCGCTCTTTCTATATTGTCTCAAATAGTATTCCCTTTTTTTGTGATTATCCGTTTTTGAAAGTATATGCAAAATATCCGTATAAAAATCGTCCTTTGTTTTTTCCATTGTCATACTGTCGTTTTCTATAATCCAAAATAGCTTTTCAGGATTGTTTATTAGATAATTAGAGAGCGTGTTGGATTGAGAAAAAATCCCGAATAGCACCTCTCCCACAACATTAAAAGAGTATATAAGCTCAAATATTGTAGATTTAGCGGTGGAGTTGGCAACAAAATCTTCAAAATAGGAAAAAGCCGTATCAGCATCTGCGCAATGCGCAAGATAACCGTATACGGCTTCAATTGAATGATAAAATTCAGTTCTTAACCCATATTTAGATGTTAATCTTAAAACTATTCGATAGGCTTTATTCTTATCCTCAAAAATGGATAAAAATTCTTTTAGCTCTATATCTTAATTTCCCCTTATGTTTTTCATATCAAACTCTATCTGTTGTTTAAACCTGTCTGCAGAATCAACCTCTTTCTTTTCGGGTATTAAAGGACCCTTAAAAATCAAAAGAACGGGTGATGCTATAAAAATAGACGAATAAGTTCCCGATATTATACCTACAAGCAACGCAAATGACATACCTTTAAGGGCATGTCCGCCAAATAGATACAAAGCTAAAACAACAAACAACGTAGTTCCCGCTGTCAGTATTGTTCTTGAGAGCGTTTCGCTTACACCCTTATTGATGGCTTCCACATTGGACAATTTTCTATTGTTTTTAACCTTTTCTCTAATCCTATCGTAAATAACTATAGTATCGTTAATAGAATATCCGACTATTGTCAATATTGCCGCAACAACATCCAATGTAAACTCATATCCAAACAAGGATAAAAAGCCAACGGTTATTAAAACATCGTGAAATAAAGCAGTAATGGCACCCAATGCAAATCTGTATTGAAACCTTATGCTTATATAAATAAGAATGGCTATAAGAGCTATAATTACGGCTTCGATACCCTTATCTCTAAACTCTTTACCTATCTTAGGTCCAACCATATCGACCTTCATAATTTTATATCCCGAATGGAAATATTTATCTAAAGCTTGCTTTAATTCGCCTTCTATGTTTTTGGTTGTGGATGATGTAGACGCTTTCGTATATATGATAAATTGCTGATTTGTCCCACCAAAACTTTGAATTCTAGAATCCTTAAATGTTTTTATTGAAGAAACAGCCTTTCTTAATTCAGTAACCTTAATGGGTTTATCAAACTGCAACTGAATAGATGTTCCACCTTTAAATTCAATGCCCAATTTGGGACCACCTTGCATTATCAAGTTACCCACACCTATTAATATAAGAAGCAAGGATATGCCTATAGCAATCTTAAATTTAGCAACAAAATCTATCAAAATGCCGGGTTTTACTATCTGAATCATCTTACCCCCTTAAATACTCAGCTTGGTAGGTTTAAACTTATCAAGCACAATCTCAAATATTGTCTTGGTGAATGTAACAGCCGTAAACATATTTGCCAACAAACCTATAGACATCGTAACGGCAAAACCCTTAACCGGACCGCTTCCAAACTGATATAGAACTATCGCAACAATTAATGTTGTTATATTAGCATCAAAAATCGTAACAAAAGCCCTTGCGTATCCAGTATTAACGGCATCATAAACACTTCGCCCTATCATTAATTCTTCTCTGATACGTTCATATATCAAGACATTTGCATCAACCGCCATACCAATAGTCAATGCAATACCAGCAAGACCGGGAAGGGTTAGTGTGGCATGGAACATAGCAAGCGCGCCAAGTATGATTAAAACGTTAACAGCCATAGCAAAATCTGCCAAAACGCCAGACAGTTTATAGTAAAAAATCATAAAGAGAATTACTGCCAAGCTTCCAATTATCATAGCCTTTGTGCCCTTTTCTATGGATATCTTTCCCAAAGAAGGTCCTATTGTTACCTTTTGCAAAACCTTAACCGGAGCAGGCAAAGAACCGCTCCTTAAAACTATAGCCAAATCGTGGGCTTCCGTTATGGTGAAATTACCTGTTATCTGACCTCTACCGCCTGTTATAGCTCCTTGGATTACAGGTGCAGAATATATAGTATTATCCAAAACTATAGCAAGCCGTTTTCCTATATGACTCGCTGTAAAACTTGAAAATATCTTTGAACCCTGAGAATTTAGTTCAAACGCCACGTAGGGCTGATTCATCGTTCCGCCAAATCTAACCGTAGCATTTGTAATCATAGCTCCCGTTATTACAACATCCTTTTTAACTACAAAAGGAATCTTTGCAACTTCACCCGTTGTTGGGTCTCTTTTTATTTCGTAAAGTATTTCATCATCGGGCGGCAAATTGCCGTTTAAGGCATCATCAATATTTACGGAATCGTCAACAAGGTGTAATTCCAATCTCGCCGTTCTTCCTATAAGCCTAACTGCCCTATTTGCGTCTTTTATGCCGGGCAATTCAACAACAATGTGATTATCACCCGATTTTACAACAGTCGGCTCTGTAACGCCAAATTGGTCTACCCTATTCCTTATAACATTAATAGCCTGCTCCACGGCGTTACGCTTTAGCTTTTCGAGTATAGGCTCTTTTAGCTTAAGTTTTATAGGCAAATCTTCAGATATAACTTGGTAATTTGGCAAATTCCTTGCTATTAAATCGAGCGTTCTATCCTTGTCATTCTTATCTACCAAGCTAATAACTATATCATTTGTGGCACTATCCACATATACTTTATCATATGCTATCTTTGCATTAAGAAGCTGTTTTTTTAAATTGCCTGCAACTCTTGATAAAACAGCAAAAACAGCCTTATCGGTTTCAACACCTAAAACAAGATGCATACCGCCTTTTAGGTCAAGCCCCAAATTAATGGTATCTTTAGGCATATATGAAGGCAATCTCTTTGAGGCATCCTTTCCTATAAATGTAGGAACAGCATATGCTCCAAATAAAGCAATAACCATTATTATTATTACCAATTTTATAAGCGTATAGCTTTTCATTTTGCAAATCCCCTTATATTGATTATATTTTTGATACTATGTTGTCTTTTAAGATTTTAATATTTACCCCTTCTGAAATCTCAAGCACAAACTCCCTATCATTTACTTTTGTTATCGTGCCATAGATTCCACTTGACGTTATAACCTTATCGCCTCTTTTAAGCGACTCTATAAACTCCTTATGTTTCTTTCTTTGTTTCTGTTGAGGCAAAATAAGAAACAGATAAAAAACAACTATAATTAGCACAAGCGGAATCATTTGAGCTATCATACCTGGCTGAGAAGCCCCTCCTGCTGCATATGCATTTGTTACTAACGAAAACATCTCTCCTCCTAACGTCTACCGATAAAGTAGAAAATAATTGTAAGGATTATACTTATAATAACACTTGAGGCAAGCGGAAAGTAAAATGTAAAGTTATCCCTTTTTATTATTATATCGCCCGGCAGTCGTCCTAAAAATGGTATTTTGGGCAAAAACAGCATCCCAAAACCGACAACTATAAGAACAACTCCGCCAAATATTAAAAGTTTTGCAAGCTCATTCATACATCTTCAATAAGGGTAGCAACGGCATAGGCGCTAACGCCTTCACTCCTACCTTCAAATCCCATCCCTTCGGTCGTTGTTGCCTTAATATTAACAATCTTACGACTTATTTCAAGAGCATTTGCAATGTTGGCTCTCATAGCTTCTTTATAGGGCGAAATCTTTGGTTTTTGCATAACCACAGTAGCATCAATATTTAAAACCCTAAAACCGGCTTCCTTTAAAATATCCTTTATTCTCTTTAAAAAAAACAGGCTTTTCACATCTTTATACTCAGGTTCGCTATCGGGAAACATTTCACCTATATCACCTATACCTAAAGCGCCAAGCAGAGCGTCGCATATAGCATGAATCAAACAATCAGCATCGGAATGGCCAAGCAGTCCGTATTCATAATCTATATTCACGCCGCCGAGTATTAATTTTCTATTTTTTACCATCTTATGCGCATCAAAACCGAAACCTACCCTAAAAGACATTTAACTATCTCCAAATCTTCCTTAGAAGTTATTTTTATATTCTTCCTATTCCCTTCTACAACCTTTACCTTACCATACACATCTTCCCAAACAGAAGCTTCGTCTGTGTATACCTTTTCACTCTCTAAAATCTTATCGTATGCGCTCTTTAGCATATTATAGTTAAAGGCTTGTGGCGTTTGAGAAAAACAGATAACATTTCTATCTATCGTTGACTCTATAAATTCACCGTCAAACCTTTTAAGCGTCTCATACGCTCTAACCACAGGTACAGCAGCGTTATATTTTTTTGCCGCATCTATAAGTCTTTCAATTAGCTCCCTGTTAATCACAGGCCGTGCCGCATCATGAACCAACACAATATCACACTCCAAAGCGCTCAAACCATTATAAACCGAATGCATTCTTTCTGCGCCACCTTTAACCACACAAGCAAAATCAAATCTTTCTTTAAGAAAATCCATATCGACACTCTGCGCAACAATCACAATATGCCCAAATTCCTTTAAAACATCAACACTATAGTCTATAACAAGCTTGTTGTTTATTCTTTCAAATTGCTTTTTTGAGCCAAAACGAACTCCACTACCCGCAGCCACTACTACACAACCAACATTCATTCCAAAATCTCCAACCTGTGAAACTCATTCTCCAATGCATTATCTGATATATCGGTATATATTTGTGTGGTAGTTATACTTTCATGCCCAAGCATCTCTTGAACCGACCTTAGCGACGCGCCGTTTTCTATCATATGCGTTGCAAACAGATGCCTAAGCATATGCGGATACATATCAATACCAAACTTCAAAAAACGTTTTTTTATTATCTTCCAAACGGCTTGTCTGGTTAGTTTCTCACCTTTTTTGGATAGAAACAAAAAATCGCTTGAGTGCTGTTTTGCATATTTTTGCCTATCTGTTTTTATGTATTCCTTAATCAAATCAAGCGTATGTAAATCTATCGGCACAACCCGTTCCTTCTTTCCTTTACCATAAACCCTAACAAAACCCGAATCAAAAAAAAGATTGGATATCCTTAATTCGCATAACTCACTCACCCTTAATCCACTTGCATATATCAAAAGCACAATGAGTCCGTCCCTATCCTTTCCAAAAGCCTGTTTTATCTTATCAAAAGATATATAGTTGGGTGGTTTTTTTGAATACTTACGATTTTTTATATCTTTATAAGAAAAATCCAACGTTTCGTAACGTGAAATAAATTTAATAAAGGAACGGATAGCGGATAATTTCCTGTTTATTGTAGATGTTTTGTAATTGTTTGATAGATTTTGTCCTATATATAAGAAAAGATTTTCAGCATTGAGCTTTTTTTTTGAAAAAAATCCTACAAAATCCCTTAAGTCTCTCGCATAACCATTAATGGTATTCTTGGATAGACCTCTATTTAGGCTCATATAAAGCATAAATTTATCAAAATAGCCGTCAATATCCATACTTATCTATAAGCTTCTTTATTTCGTTTTTATAATTCTTCTCAGACACTATACCTACGGATACGTGATTAAATATGGAATTTGCTACATTTATAACATCATCCTTCGTTACCATATCTATGTTTTTTCTAAATTGCTCCCAAGGCAAAACCTTATCTCCGAGCATATAGCCATACGACAAAGCATGCGCAACAGAGATAGAGCTTTGCATAGATATTGAATTCTTGCCAATTAAATATCGCTTTGCGTCATCAACTCTCTTTTTAGTTATAAATTTATCAATATTCTTTATATCTTCAAAGACCAGATTTAAAGCTTTAAGCGTAAATTTATTCTGTGTCTGAAACCCTACAACAAACATACCGCCGTTTGTCAAACCGTAATTAAACGCAAATACTGAATAGGCATATCCATGCTTTGTCCTAACATCTTTTGCCAAAATGGAATTAAGATTGCCGCCTAAAATAAAAGCCAATATCTTTGCGGCATAATGCCTTTTATCCTTATCGGAAAACGACCTAAAAGCCATATAGACGTAACTTTGGTTTGTGTGCTTTACTATATTCTCAACATGGGATTTGTCAAAAAACTTAACAGGCTCATATATACTTTTATCCGATTTTCTCAAAGACGAAAAATATCGCTTTATCAATTTTTCAATTTGTTTTTTATCCTTGATGCCGCCTGAAACGGATAAGACTGCATTATTTGCGCCTATATGCTTTAAGAAAAACTCTCTAACATCGTCGTTTTTTATACTCTTCAAACCCTCAAAACTGCCTAAAGACGTATGGGAATAGGCTTGTTGCTTGATTAAATTTACAAAAGCCGCATGTATGGCTAAATAATCTTTATCGTTTTGTAAAGATTTAAGATAATCGTAAGGCTCTCTTTTGGAAAACTGAAAATTTTTCTTATCGTCAAAATCGCTTTTAAACATCTCAGATAAAAGACAAAACGCTTTTTCTGCCTTACTTAACGGAAATTTTGCGTCTATATCGATATATTCCTTTGATGAAGAGACAGAAATTTTACCGCCTGCCATATCGACCATTTCCCTAAAACGCTCAGCATCCAAGTTTTTCTTTGAACAGGATTCAAGGCAGTTTGACAAAACGCTTGATTCACCGAATTTTTTATCAAAATAACTTCCAGCCTTTATTTTAATGTTTATACTAATTATCGGCAGTTGTGAGCTTTCATATATTCTATAAACCAATCCATTTTTGAGTTTTCCCTGATATAATTCGGAATTTGAATACGAAACACAGCTAAAAGCCAAAAAAATAGCTACAAAAAACAATACCTTTTTCATCTTAAAACACCCCTAAATACACTGCCCAAATCCTTTCCTTTCTGCGGGACTAAGAAACAGTCGTTTTCAGCATTCTCAACAAAATATCTGTTTGCGACATCGATTACATCTTTCTTTGTTACACCTTTTATAAGCTCCACATATCTATCCATATAATCCTTCAAACCGAATGCAGCATAAAAAGCAAAATCCCTATTTTTTAAAGACAGCTTTTCTTTATCAAACATATAGTCGCTAACGCACTTCGCCTTTGCCATTTCAAGCAGTTTATTGTCGAAATGTCCTGTTTTTATTTTATCAAGTTCTTTAAGTATAGCTTTTCTTGCTTGCTCAAACCCTACACCCTTTTCTATATCTCCAAAAATCTCAAATAGTCCTACATCGTAGATTCTTCCTTCGTTTCCTCCGTTTATTGACGCAAATATGCGTTTATCTCTAACCAAATCCTTCTCCATCAAAGCCGTTTTGCCAGAAAATAGTATATACGATATTAAATCCAAAGTCGGTGTATCTTTATCGCCTTCTTTTGGTATCTTAAAACCCATAGCTATTTTTTTAAACGATGCGGGCTTTGTTATATACATCATCCTTCTTCCGTTTTGCTTGGGCTCTTTTGTTATGTGTCGAACTATCTTTACGGGTTTTTTTTCTTTGAATAACTTCCTTATCAAATCAAAGACATCATGCCTATCTACATCGCCCGACACCACAATAACAGCGTTATTTGGCGCATAAAATCTTTTATAGTAAGCCTTTAACTCATTTATGGTATAGTGCTGTATATCGTCTCTATAACCTATGGGCGTCCATCTATATGGCGATGCTACATAGGCAAGATTGTGCAGAGAATAGTATAAAAATCCATCCGCAGAATTGTCTATTCTCCATAATCTTTCTTGATAAACAACGCTTCTTTCCTTTAAAAATTTCTTTTTATCAAGCATAAGGTTGTTCATGTTGTCGGCATAGAAAGCCAAAGCCTTCTTCCATGCCGATTTATCTATTGTTGCAAAATAGACCGTATAGTCAAAGGATGTTTGAGCGTTGTCTACACCGCCGAATTTAGATGTCAGCCTATCGATATAACCGTCTTTAAAGTGCTTTGAGCCTCTGAAATTCATATGCTCAAGCATATGAGAGATGCCCGTAATAGAGTTATGCTCATCTGCACATCCCACCCTATAAAAAACGGTTACGTTCACTATGGGCAATGATTTATTCTCTTCGACAAAAACGCGCAATCCGTTCTTTAGTTTTATAGAATCATACTTTGCGTATGCGTTAAAATTTATCAATAAAATTATTAAAACAAACAACAACCTACGCAGCATAACCAAACCTCAAAATAAAAGACGAGCTATTATCCATATTAAAATTAACCTTTGGTGGCTCTTTGTATTTAGTGCCTTCAACCTTAAAATAAGGCATCGGCTTTAACCCCATCCTTGATGCTATAAAGTTGTAAGGAATAGACCTTATTGTCGAATTATAAATAGTTACGGCGTCGTTGTATCTTTTTCTTGCAACAGCTATTCTGTTTTCGGTGCCTTCAAGATTATCCATAAGACGTGTGAACTCTTCATTTGCCTTAAGTTCAGGGTATTTTTCTACGATTACAAGCAGCCTTGATAAAGCACCTTCAAGTTGATTGCTTGCTTTAATTTCGTCCTTTGGTGTCTTTGCGCCCATAAGTTTTGCTCTTGCATCGGCAATATGCTCAAACAACTCTTTTTCATGCTGAGCATAGCCCTTGACCGTGTTTACCAGATTGGGTATTAAATCCGCCCTTCTTTTTAATTGAACATCAACATTGCTCCACGCCGCTTTAACCTGTTCATCTAATTTTATTAGTTTATTGTAGCTTGAATAGTAAAACATACCAAACGCTATGATAATTAACAAGATTACAGCAATACTTCCCAATACACCCTTCATATTAAAACCTCCGCATTATTATTTACCAACTACCGCCAACTCCGCCGCCACCGCTTGAGCCACCGCCAAAGCCGCCAAATCCGCCGCCTAAGCCGCCACCGCCGAAGCCACCGCCAAGTGGCGATTCCCAACCACTTCTATACGAGCCCAAAAACATACCAAAAATAAATGGGAAAAAGTATGGACCTATAAAAAATAGAGCAGCGATTATTAGTATTATGTCTATAATGTTTATCTTTTTCCTTACTCTTACCGGTTTCACAGCGCCGTTTAGCTTAACGTTATAATGCTTTGCGACAATCGATACAATTGCCATAACGCCATTTGTGATGCCAGCATCGTAATTACCTTTTTTAAAATAGGGAATAACATATCTATCCCTAATCCTACCCAAAAGACCGTCGGGCAAAATGCCTTCCATACCGTATCCTGTGTTGATTCTTAACTTTTTATCTCCGACATCTATCAAAAATAAAATGCCGTTATCCTTCCCTTTTTCGCCTATGCCCCACTCTTCAAATAATTTCATCGAATAGTCGAATATATCTTCACCATTTGTGCTTTTTATTGTAACGACGGCAAATTCTACACCTGTTTTTTGTTTTAACTCAACAAGCAACCTATTAAGCCTTGTTTTGGTATCCTGTTTTAATACATGAGCAAAATCGTTAACGTAACCTACAGGCTTAGGTATATCTGTTGCGAATACGTTAGCTGCAAATAGTAAAATTAAAGCACTAAGAAAGTATCTTATCGGAAATCTCAACAAGGTTCTCCACCTCTTTCAAATATCTTTTAAACACATCAAGCAATTTATCAAATGGCATCTTGGAAGAATTTATCAAAATCTTAAATGATTCCAACTCAACGCCAAACTCTTTCTCAAACTCGTCCACAAGCGTTTCATCGTTTATGAGTTTACCCTTTAATCTTAAAAGATTCCTTAGGATTAAAAGAAAATTATACATAGAGCGATAGGCTATATTATCAACAACCTTTCTATCGAGCGGTAAATCGACAAATGCGCCCTTTAATATAAGCAGCTTACTCCTTAATTCATACTCTATCTGTCTCCTTAAATTCTCGTCTTTAATCTCAAGATTTTCAAACAGATTTTCGCCGTATAGAATTTTTGCATTTTCTTTAAGCTCCAATATCTCCATACAGAACACGTCGGTTGCGTTTTTAAAGAAATTTCTATTTACGACTATTGGTGTTGAATATTTCTTTTTATATTTTACGTAAACCTTTTTGATATCAAGCAAGTCTTCAGGCTCCACCCTGTCCAAAATAATAAAAATACCGTTATTATCCAAAAAAGAAGTAACGCCTATATTATGCAAACCGACGCTTATCAACCTTTCTTGAAAGTGCTTCTTTAAAATCTCTACAAATTTATCCATTTTTTATGCCTCTTTTTATATTTTCATAAAATTCTTTTTTAAACTCCCTAAACCTTCCGTCTATTATCGATGCTCGAGCAGATTTTACTAAATTTACATAATAATACAAGTTATGAATGCTTGCCAACGTATAAAAAGAAAGCTCTTTAGCCTTAAAAAGATGTCTTAAATATCCTCTTGAAAATGTCCTACAGGTATAACATTTGCAACCTTCTTCTATCGGCATATCGTCGTTTCTATATTCTTGTCTTTTTATATTAACAACACCGTATTTGGTAAAAAGCGTTCCGTTTCTTGCGTTTCTTGTGGGCATTACGCAATCAAACATATCCACGCCTCTGTCTATGAGTTCTATTATATTTTCAGGACGCCCAACGCCCATAGCATAGCGTGGCTTGTCTTCGGGTAGCAGTTCGGCTACAATTTCACAGGCTCTATACATATCTTCTGTGGGCTCTCCCACACTCAATCCGCCGACAGCAAATCCGTCAAAATTGAGTTCTCTCATTCTGTAGGCTGCATCTTTTCTCAAATCATCAAATACACCGCCCTGCACTATGCCAAACAGCGCTTTTATAGGAAAATTTTTCTTTGCTTCTATTGAACGTTTAGCCCATTCAACCGTTATATCCAAAGATTCTTTAACATATCTTTTATCAAGCGTATAGGGCGGACATTCGTCAAGCACCATCGCTATATCGCTTCCCCATCTCGATTGAAGCTCAACCACCTTTTCAGGCGTGAAAAAGTGCGAAGAACCGTCAATGTGAGATTTAAAGGATACACCTTCTTTGGATATATTCCTTAAATCGCTCAAACTAAACACCTGGAAGCCGCCGCTATCAGTCAATATAGCCCTATTCCATCCGCTAAATTTGTGCAGACCGCCTAATGCTTCTATTGTTTCTATACCGGGCCTTAAGTAAAGATGATAGGTATTGGATAATATTATTTTAGCGCCTACGGCTTTTAACATACAAGGCAGAATTGCTTTAACGGAAGCGTTTGTTCCAACAGGCATAAAAATCGGCGTTTCAACCTTTATATGCCCTAAATCCAATACACCGGCTCTTGCGCTACCATCTT
>JAMOQJ010000028.1 GCA_027064065.1 Desulfurellales bacterium | reverse complement strand
CATTATCGTTAAAACCTTTATTGCATTTGCTTCAACCATAGAAAAACCGCCCCAAATGGATGCTGCTATAATAAAAAATCCGACGCCTGCTTGAATAAATCCACCGTATAATCCTATTAAAAAGAATACAAAAACCATCAAAATCCATTTTTTTTGAGAATATTCGCTTTTTTTTACAAACTGCTGAGGCTTGTATATGGTAATTAAGCTAATCAAAACCATTAAAACGGCTATAATTTTTTTAAGCAATTCATCAGAGATATGTGTTGCGATATAGCTACCGACAAGAGAGCCAACAAGCGCAGATGGTGCAACTATAAACACAAATTTATAATCAAGCAATTTGAGCCTGTAGAACTTTAAAGAAGCAAAGGAATTTTGTATCAAAAGCCCTACCCTGTTTGTGCCGTTTGCAACCGTAGGCGGCAGTCCAAAGGCTATCAAAACCGCAAGCGTCAAGAAAGAACCGCCTGCAGCCAAAACATTTATAAATCCAACAACAATTCCGGCAAGAAAAATAAGAAAAAGGTGAAGAGCATCCATAATAGACTAATTTTATGTATTAACAGGAGAATGTAAATATAAATGTTTATCTGCTTTGAATTTTTTCTATCTCTTTCAACCAGGCTTTTCCAATAGGGTCATTAAAATAGGAAAACTTTTTTACACCTAAGGCAAAAGCTTTTTTAGCATTTTTATACGCCTCATATTTATCATCATCTTTTAAAAGGCATCCAGTTAAAATATATGCAACAGGATTTTCTATATCTAACTCTAAAGCCTTAATTTGGCAGTTTTTAGCTTCTTTATATAGTTTCATTTTGCAATACGATAACCCTTTTATGGATAAATAATAACTCAACCTATCCTCAGATATTGTTTTTATACTTTTTAAGCCATTCTCAATATCTTTAGCAGATAAATTGTATTTACCCAAAACAAAATATACAAATCCCCTTTTTAAAAGACATTGCGTACATCTGCCATAAACTTTTAAGGATTTGTCAAGATAGCCCAAAGCTTTGTCGTATCGATTTTGAGATATACAGATATCGGACTCAAGCAATAGGGCTGATATTTTTATTTTTTTATCGTGGGTAAACAAAAAAGCTCTTCTTGCGTGTCTCATGGCTTTATCAAAATCACCAATTTCATAAGCGCTATAAGCAAGGTTGATTTCTTTTTTCGGGTTTACATATGTTACAGATATGATAATAGCAAAAAAGCAACCAAAAAAGTTACTATTCTAACAATCTTTAGCAATATGTTTTTCCATCTTGATATTTAGGGTGATTAACATAAAAAACAGCATAAATAATATGTCTATCATATTTAAGAACACCCAAAATCCTTTATTTACGCCAAAAATAAAATGTTTACCAATAATACCGCCAGTCATTCCTACAACAAAAGTCATCTCAGATGTCCTACCAGCCACAACCCTTCCAAAAAATCCAATCGGGTCAAACCATGGCTGAGCAAGCCCAAAACCTAAAAGCTCGCCGATAATAAAAACGATAAACATTGCGAGAACCATTCTAAAAGTTTTTGTTTTTAAGAATTCTTTCTTAGAAATACAGATAGAACCAACTAAAATACTACTAAAAACTACCGTAACATATCCGGCAATAACTCCACAAAAAAGAATGAAACAACCTACCCAATATCTAACAAACCCCATCACTATACCTACTACAAAAGCAGAAATAATGCCGTAAATAAGCCACTTTGAAGAGTTGCTCTTCATACTATGCAACTTTGGGATACTCTTCACCAGCATTTTTGATAAGCCTATCTCCTATTTTCAAATTAGGATACATCTTGTCAAAATAGCTCTTTCTTAGACTGAATTTCCCCTTTTTACCATTGTCGGTTTTATAGTGAACAACAATATATTCATCTTCAATATACCCTTCATCATCCCGTGTTATAACTTTCTTTTTTATATTGGATACTACGCCACTCCAAGACTCCTTTCTTTTCTTAGAGCTAAATACCATAATTACAACCGCCAACACAACTGCCAACAAAATACCATAAACAGTTTCCATAACAACCTCCAATGTTATTTTACTTTACCTTTAATGGCATTTCCCACTTCAGAACTTATAAGTTCAGCCATCTCGGGTATGGATTTTCCTGTTAAATTCCTAATCCTTATCTCAGCATCGACTATAGATATGTCGTTCTTACCGAATTTTTGAAGTATATCACCTATAGCCTTAAAATACTTCACACCAGCTTTAATACCATCCTTGCTTAATTTCTTATTTTGCTCAAGATTGGGAATTAATTTTGTATTTATTTCCTTTGCAAGACCCCTGCACATCTCGTTATATTTTCCAGTTTTTGTGATAAGGCCTGTATTGATAGAACCCATAGCCAAGGCCTTATGCTTTATCGTTCTTGCCGTCTCTTTTGCGAGCTTGGGTTTTGCTTTTGCTGCATTTTTGAGTATCTCAACATCAGCAAAGGATTCTTCATGCACAGATGTTGTCAAATTTGCAAAAGATGTTTCTGCAAGATATCCAGTTTTAGCCTTATAAGCCTTGTTAAACTCTCTTTGAGCCTCCTTTTGAAACTCATCCAAAGTTACATACTTTCCACCTTTTTTAATGAGCTTGATGGGTTTTCCATCTATAGTTACAGTCTTCAAATTATCTTCAACCAAACCCAAATCCCAATCCATACCTACCGAATCACCTGACGCTGCATTCCTAAATTCCCTAACCTCAAAATCCTGCCAACCAAGCTTCTTCATTCTGTTTTTAAAGTCGCTTATGACTCTCTTTTTCACCTTATTCTCGTAGTGGATATAAACACGCTGAAGGGATTTTGGCGCTTTATACTTCAAGTAGTTTTTTGCATGTGGAGAAGCCATAAGCTTCTCTGTTTCACTCTCCATCTTCTCTGCGTATTGTCTAACAATCTCCGTATTGCCTTTTTTTAACTCTTCTTCCATATGTCTTATGTTTTTTTCATAATTCTTAACCATTGCAAAAGACATCTCTCTTTCTTGTTGATACTTTGCACTATCTATAACATCCACCGAATACTTTTTATATGTATTTTTAGCTACGGAACATCTACTTATAACCTTTGATGTTGCCATATGAATAGCTCCGATTGTAGCAAGCGTAAATCCGGCATTCAAAGCTGCACCCTTTATACCCATCTTCTTCCCTGTTGTTGGGTCTGTTATATTATATCCGTCGTATGCGCTTGCAGCCACCATGGTAACGCT
>JAMOQJ010000027.1 GCA_027064065.1 Desulfurellales bacterium | reverse complement strand
TTTAACAATCCGCCGCACTTTTTGCATAAAGGCGGTATATCGGAAAAATCAATATTACTTTTATCAAACCTTTCTCCGCATTTCATACAAACAAGCGTTTTAGCCGTTCCATGAAATTCGACAACATGGATAGAGCCCGCTTCTTGATGCAGATTATCTATATTCTGGGTTATGACGGGACAACCTAAACGAGCAATAGCGTAATGGGCATCGTTTGGCTTTACTTTCGATAAAAAATCATAAAATATCTCTCTTATAACGCGCCAACTCTCTTTAGGATTTGTTACGAAATAGTCTATATCCAAAACGGTAGGGTCGTATCTGCTCCATAAGCCGTTTTTGCCTCTAAATGTCGGTATGCCGCTTGCAACCGATACACCAGCACCGCTAAACACAACAATATTTTTGGCATCTTTTATAATATTTTTGGATTGTTTAATCTTTTCAAGTAAATCGTTCATTTTTAAAAGTGGCGGAGAGAGAGGGATTCGAACCCTCGGTGCAGGGATTACCCACACACTCGCTTAGCAGGCGAGCGCCTTCAGCCACTCGGCCATCTCTCCAAAAATAAATGGCGGAGGAGGTAGGATTCGAACCCACGGAGCCCTCACGAGCTCAACGGTTTTCAAGACCGCCGCCTTCGACCGCTCGGCCACTCCTCCAATAAGACAAAAGTTAAGTTAGCAAACTTAAATTATTTTTTCAAGTTTATTTTCTCTTTTATATTGCATACGCTACATAAACCGTTTTTTGTTGCAGGATACCCACACCTTTCACAAAACGTTATTTTATCATTTCTATCCTTTTTTGCATTTTGCAAAAGTGGTCTTATTTCCTTCAAAAACCCTTGATAGAACTCAATCTTAATGCCGTGAGATTCACACTCAAGTCTATTCAATTCCTTTTTATAAAAGGAAAAGATTGCACCCTTGCTTAAAGGACATTCATTTACAAAATAGTCTATATCTTTAAAAAAAGCGTATGCGGCTATTTCCTGCTCCGTTACTCTAAAAAACGGCTTTGCCTTTTTCTTCAATCCATTTTCGCTTGGCAACAAAGGCGCTTGGTCTTGAAGGTATTCACTCTTCCAATGCAAAACATTAGCAAACAGCCTTGATGCTTCATCATCCAAATTATGTCCAGTTACCAAAACATCAAAATCGTTTTTTATGGCAACCATATTAAAATAATATCTTTTAATTTGACCACAAACGGAGCATGGATGTCGTCTCACAGATTTGATTACCTTAGGGATAGGTATGCCTTCCTTTTTTAAGTCTACTACTATTAGTTTCGAGCCTATCTTATTAGAAAAGGCTTCAACTTTTGCAAATGCTTTTTCCGAAAACCCATCTATACCCAAATCGATAAAGAGAGCACTGACATTATACCCAAGCTCTACAAGAACGTTCCATAAACTTAAACTATCTTTGCCGCCGGATACGGCTATAAGTATATTGTCGTCTTTGGAAAACATTTTCCATTGTTTTATGGCTTTTTGAACCTGCAAATGAAAAAAATCAACAAAACAATCCCTGCAGAACGCAGCATTATGTCTTATTAACTCTATCTCAGCTTGATTTTTTCTGCATCTTGTACATTTCATACAGCATTAGCCTCTTGATGTAACTAATCTTATCTCAATCTTGTCGTTATCCCTAAGCATTAAATCACCCGTTAGAATCCTTCCGTCTTTTATCACTAATGCTTCATTTTTTAGAATACCCAATTTTCTCAGCATATACTTTACCTTTATAGGCGTTTCTATCTCGATTTTTTCTTCTGAAGGCACAATAATAATTTCAACCATAGCGAATGCATTCTTGCACGTAAAAAAAGAAAAGTCAATATATGAAACAAATTCACTATTTTTATGTGTAATTAAAAAAGTATTAATATAAATACCTGGTTAACATTTACAATCGTTGTATAAATTTTATAAATTAATTAATTTTACTTGATTTTCTTGTTTTTTAAGAGTATAGATATTGTATAGTAGCATAAAAACAAGAGGTTTTATGTTCAGTTATTTAAAGTTTGCAATCGGTATCATTATTTTTGCTTTTATATCCATCATATCCGTTTTTTATTATTGTTATAATGAATGCTATACAGAAAGTATGAACAAAGTGGAAAATTTCTACATCAATGAAAACAAAAAACAAACCAAGAGTGATATAGAAGCACTGATATATAGAATAGAGAAAGCAAGAAACCGTTTTAGGAATAGCATAAAGTTAAAGCTAAAACAACATACATATAAAGCATACAGTCTTGCTTATGATATCTACAATAAACACAAAAACACACTAACTCAAAAAGAGATAAAACAGCTAATACTAAATTCTCTATATAATATGGACTGCTCAAGTAAAAAACATACACAACAAATATTTATAATAGATTTAAATACAAAAAAGCTTTTTCAAAAAAATGCTAAACAATCAACAGACAGAGAAAAACTAATTAAACAGTCAATCAATAATACACTGATACAAAAACAAAAAGAATTTTTCAAAGAAAAAACCTATAACAACAAACATTTTGCAATATACGCAAAGCTGTTTGAGCCATTTAACTGGTGTATATTTTCTATAGAACCGCTTGACAAATACAACAACACAATCAAAAACAGCATCATAGATGAACTATACAATTATAGATATGGTTTTAAAAAACATGGATATTATTTTGTGATACAGATAACAGACTTAAACAATCCACAATGCTTCGGATATGAAATAGTTGACCCAAATACACCGCAGCTTGTAGGAAAGTGTTTATCTATAAATAAAAAAGATGCTACAGGCTTTTTATACAGAAAAAAATACATTAATGATATTAAATCAAAGGGATATTCCATTGCAAGATACCATTACAAAATACCAAACACCAACAAAACGGGAGAAAAATTTACATATCTTAAACTATACAAACCATTCAACTGGATTATAGGAACAGGCATATATGAAGAAGATATAGGTCAACTTATGCTAAACCTTAGACAGAATGTAAAAAGATGGCTTATCGTTAGCTCTATAAATTACACAATAATCATAGCAATCACATTTGCTATTATGTATTTCATTATATATTTGCTATTTAAGAAGATACACAAAGAGATAAATTTATTATCGGACTATATATTCAAATTTCCCAATAGCGGTATAGATATCAATAAATTGACCGTTACCCACATAAAAAATTTAGCTAACAATATCAAAAAATCTCTTGAAGAAAGAAACGAATTTTACCAAAAATTTGTGGAAGCAAAACAGAGACATCAAAAAATTGTAGACAATATGCCTTCCTGCCTGATTGTCGTTCAATATAAAGATAAAAGATGTGTGATAACAACAGT
>JAMOQJ010000026.1 GCA_027064065.1 Desulfurellales bacterium | reverse complement strand
ATCCTTATCATCCTTCGCTACATTTAAAAAAGGTAGGTAATTATTGGTCTGTTAGAATAGGTAAAAAGCATAGAGCGTTAGGCATAGAAACAGAAAATAATGTTATCTGGTTTTAGATTGGCAAACATTCGGACTATGAAAAACTGATTAAATAAAAATATTCAAAAATCTGTTTGAAAAGACGATAGCGTTACATACATAGCCGGGCTTGATACCCGGCTTTTGTTTTATGAGAATATTTTTTCAAACATCTCTTCTTCATCTTTTTCAACTTGAAGCATTGCTTCTTTTGTAGGTCCTAAGAATATGTTAGCCAATACATTCATATTTATTTTGGCTATGTAGGTTTTGCCGTCTGATTTCTCCAACACTGCCCACGAGCATGGCATAATTCCAACGATAGCATTATTTGCGTTTATCATCTTGGCTGCTAATTTTGCATTACAGATGAAATAAACTGTCATTTTTTTGATATCTGGAATGTCAATATTTTTGTCTTCAAACACCTTGTGAAAATTCCAATTGTTGAATGGAAAACCCCATCCTTTTTCTGCAAATTGAGGGACTGTTTCTTCGATTGCTTTACACGTTTCTTCAAAACTTTTTGGTGATGGAATTTCTTTCATTAATTGAGTTTGAAGTAATTTTACACCACCAACCCCAGCTGATGCTGCTCCTAATACCATTCCGCCTGCAAGATCACGAATTTTCATTGCATGCCTCCCTTGTTAATTTTTTTCTTAAAGCTATACTACTTTACTTAAAGTTTAAAATCAATTTTTACTAAAAAATCAAGATAAGTATAAAATTAAACTGACCTAAAGAACAGCAAAGATAAGGAAAAGAAAAATAATGGGTATCGCATCATTTTTTAAAGCGAATCTTTTAATTGCTGGTAAGGTTATAGTTTAAGTAACTCTTTCTTTATTTTTTTGTCTTTTAAAGGTATCGCTTTAGTCTTTAATCTACTTGATGTTCTTGTTAATATAGAATATATCTCTTTCTTTGTGTATTTTTAGATGTTTATTGATAAATGAACGGTGTGCTGACACATTTTAAGTTTTATTGTTTGAAATTTAAACTGTTTTTGTATATTCTTACGCTTAGGAGGTGTTATGAGGTATTTTATATATTTTATGGTGGCTATTTTTTTGTTTGTGGGAGGATGCTCTAAAAAGGATAGCAGCAATTCAAAAAAACAGGAAACACAAAAAGAGAATGTAGTAGTAAAAATAGATACACATTCCAAACCTACATTAATTATATTTGAAGTCAATGGCTGTACCTATTGCAAAAAACTTACACACGATATAAACAATGACCCTTCTGTTAAGAAGCGCATATCTAAAATGTCCGTATATTTTGTTCATGCAGATAAGGATACTCACTATATGCTTATGCATAAGGGAGAATATATAGAGCTTACAACAAAAGAGCTATCCAAAGTTTTTGGGTTCAGAGGCGGGACGCCATACATAGTTGTAGTGGATAAGAATTCAAATCCTATCTTGACTCTTCCTGGCTATTTAAAACCCGACACATTTTCTAAGGCTTTGGATTATGTTTTGAATGGTTCTTATAATAAGATGACCCTGCCTGAATATCTTCATATGAATTAGAAGGAAAAGTATATATGGTAGATAAACATTTTTTTATCGCAGGACCCTGTGTTATAGAAAGTGAAAGTATTGTTATAAAGATAGCGGAAAGATTAAAAACTATTTCTGAAAAGCTACATTTGTCAATAATTTTTAAGGCATCGTTTGATAAAGCAAATAGGACATCAGTGGAATCCTTTAGAGGACCAGGACTTGATGAAGGTTTAAAAATATTATCCAAGGTAAAAAAGGAGTTTAATTTTGATATAACCACCGATATACATATTCCATCTCAAGCCGATTATGTTAAAGATGTGGTTGATGTGATACAAATACCGGCTTTTTTGTGTAGACAAACCGATATGCTTGTTGAAGCAGGTAAAACTGGAAAGATTGTAAATATCAAAAAAGGGCAGTTTGTAGCGCCTTGGGATATGAAATATGCTATAGAAAAGGTAAAATCCACAGGAAACAGTAATATTTGGGTAACAGAACGCGGAAGTATGTTTGGCTACAATAATCTTGTTGTGGATTTTAGAGGTTTAAGGGTTATGAAAGAATTTAATCATCCTGTTGTTTATGATGTTACCCATTCTATGCAACTGCCGAGTGCAAACGGAGTATCCGGTGGGACAAGACAGTATGCAAAATGGCTTGCGTTTGCTGCGGCAAGTGTGGGCGTTGATGGTCTATTTTTTGAAGTTCATCCAAATCCTGAAGAGGCTTTATCTGATGCTGCCGTTATGTTAAACTTGGATGAATTTGAGTCTATTGTTCCAACAATACTGGAGCATTGGGATATTAGCGACAGTTATGAAGCAAATTCATAGATATATACTTGCTAATTTTTTAGTTACCCTGTTTTTTTCTATTTTTTTCGGTGTTTTTTTATTCTTTTTATCCGATTTTTTTGGGCATCTATCATCTTTCTTAAAAAATTCCGTTGGAATTTATGCGATAGCTAAATATTATTTTTTCTATACGCCTTTTGTATTATACTACTCAGCTCCTTTGATATTTGCTTTATCTAACTTAATAACCTTGGGCTATATGTCAATGAGAAACGAGATAATCGTTATGCGTTCAAGCGGTATCAGCATCTTTAAAATATCTATGCCCATTTTATTGTTATCATTAATATTTGGTATTTTGATGTTTGCTTCTGATGAGCTTGTTGTGAGCAGAGGCCTTGATAAGGCATATTATATAAAAGAGGCAGAGTTTGCATCGCCCGTTGTAAAAAATGTTTGGGATAAGAAGTCGGATATGTTTATAAATATTAGCAGTCTTAATACAAAATCTCATATGGGCATGGGCGTTAAAATTTATTTTGTGAATAATCATTTGTATAGGGTAATATATGCGGATAAAATAAAGATAGAAAAAAATAGGATTGTTTTAAACAATGTTGAAGATATAAAAATAGATAAAAAAGAAACTATAAACAGGCTCAACAGTTTAGCTTTAAACGTCAAAATAAAAGTGGAAGACTTTTTGCAATCACCGCAAAAGACAGATTATTCTCTAAAAGAGTTGATTTATTATGTAAAGCAATCAAACGATAAGCCTTACTACTATTCAATATTAATGTTTAAGGTGTTTTATCCTTTGTCTCCGTTTGTATTGACATTTCTGTCTTTAGTGTTTGTCCTTAGGATAACGCCAAGAAAAAGTGATTTTGTAAAAAATGTATTTTTTGGAAGCATAACTTTTATTTTTTTTGTAGGAAGTTTTGCATTTATAACTTCTATGGGTAAAATGTCAATAATACATCCGATATCGTCGGTTGTGATTTTTATGCTTTTTTGGCTGAGTGTTTCTATGTATAATTTGTTGAAATTGGGGGTTTAGATTTTTATGGAGTATGAACCAAAATATATCTATATGCTATCTGATGGAACGGGAGAAACGGCGACGAAAATAGCTAAAGCATTTCTTGTTCAATTCAGGTATCCTAATGTTGTGCAAAGAAAATTTATAGAGGTTAGAACTAAAGATAAGGTAGATGAGGTTGTAAAAAAAGCTTTGGAAGAAAAACCTTTGGTGATAAGCACTATTGCCGACAAAGAGTTAAGAGATTATGCGAATGAGGTATTTTCGGAAAACAATATTGATGTTCTTGATATATTCGGATACTATATAGAAAAATTTGAAAAGTTTTTCGGTCAAAAGGCGAGGAACATTTCAGGTCTTTTGCATAAAATTAGCGACCAGTATTTTGATAAGATAAAAGCCATTGAATATACAGTAGCACACGACGACAATAGAAGCGCAAGACGTCTTGAGGATGCCGATATCATATTAGTTGGCTTATCAAGGACAAGCAAAACACCATTGAGCGTTTATCTTGCGCAGGAAGGTTATAAGGTTGCGAACTTTGCCATAGTTAAAGGAGAAAAATTGCCAAATTCTCTTTTTAATGTCGATCAAAATAAGATTGTGGGCTTGACAATAGACCCTATGAGATTGTATGAGATTAGACAACAAAGGGCAAAGAAGCTTGGCATAGAAAATAGCTCCTATGCTTCTTTAAGTAGAATTTATGAAGAGGTTGAATATGCAAATAGTCTATTTAGAAAACATCCTCAATGGATGATTATAGATGTAACCAACAGGTCAGTAGAGGAATCTGCAAGCGAGATAGTTTCTAAACTGTTTGGAAAAAAATTAGGTTAGGAGGGTATAATATGGAGCTAATGGGAAATGTTGCTTTAGTTGTTATAGCCATAGTCTATGTCGGTCTGGCTATAGGTGCATTGGTTGGTTTTTTTATGCTTATAAAAATATACAAAGAATTGAAACAATCCGTAGATGAGATTAAAAAGGATATAGAACCTTATAAAGTAAAAACTCAAGATGTGGTATATAAAGTCCAGCAAACAATGGATATTCTTGTGGATATTGCATCTGATGCAAAAGAGTTGTCTTCTCAGACAAAAGAAACTGCAACGGGGCTGCTCGATACAACCAAGAAAACTGCGGATGAAATGAGTGGTTTTGTTATAAATACAAAAAACAAAACAGAAAAACATATTAATTATCTATTTAATAGAATTGAAATGATAGAAGAAAAAATGGATAATATGTATGCCATATTTAGCGGTTTTGCCGTTTTAACATCAAAATTAAAAAGGAAAGGAGAGTGATGTTATGAAAAAAGTTATTTTATTGGCAGTGGGTGTTGCGGGTGCATTTATAGCTTATGAATCTATAAAAACTTTTATGGATGAAGAGAAGAAGGATGAAATTAAGAATAAGATTTCTTCTGTGGCTAACAAGGAAGCCCTGATGAAGCAAAGAGATGCAATAGAAGAAAAGATTGCCGAACTTGCTACAAAAATAGCCGACAACTCAAAAGAACTTGTTGATAAAGGCGTTGAATATGCTCAAGAAAAGAAGCAGGTCATAGTGGAAAGCATAGAAGAAGCAAAAAAGGCTATTCAGGAAGAAAAAGAAAGATTGAAAGAGGTCAGGGCAAGATTACAGGAAGGTGATTCTCAAGAAGAGGTTATATAACATTGTCCAGCGATAGACATTCAGGTTTATTTGAATATTTTATATTTCTTTTATTTCTTATAGGAGGTGTATACCTCCTATTTTTTAAGCTTACGTTTGTAACTATTATAGTGTTAATTTCATACTTTATATCAGAAATTTCTTCTCCGTTTGAAAAATTGCTTTGGAAGTTTGGAATACCTAATTGGGCAAGTGGTCTACTTGTCATTATGATATTGATGGGGCTTTTTGTGTGGCTTTTGATAGCTGCTATTCCACCTTTATTTAATCAAATAATTGGAATAGAAAAACAATTGCCATTTTTAATTGAAGGTTTACACGAAAAGTTGAATCATTTTTATGCATATTTAGGTAATTATATGGGCAATAACAATGAACTTCAGGTTTTAACCAATAGCGCTATAGATTCCATAAAAAAATATATAACCTCTTTTGCTTTAAGCTCAGTAACAGGTATAATAAAGGGCGTATCAGCAACAATTGCATTCTTTCTTATTCCGATTATATCTTACTTTATGATTATATATAGAGCAAGATATAAAAACATAATAAGAAACGTTATACTTACGATTTTAGGTGAAGAATACTTAGAGGTTTTTGAAGACATCCACAACGTAATTTTAAGCTATATAGTAGGACTTATAATGCTGATGCTTGTTGTTTCTTTGCTTGGGTTTATAGGTTTATATATAGTGGGTGTTGATTATGCTTTATTGTTTGGAGTATTTGGAGGGGCTTTGTATATTATTCCATACATCGGAGCTATCGCAAGTTTTATACCGCCTATGATTGTTGCTGTTTTAGTACATCATAGTGTTTTGATGTCAATAGAGGTTTTGGCTGTATTGCTATTTGTTCATTTTATTTCTGGTAATATAATAGCACCATTTATATATTCCAAACAGATGGAGATAGACCCTTTAGCCGTTTTGCTTGCCATACTGTTTTTTGGAAAGCTTTTGGGCGTGTGGGGAGTAATATTATCCGTTCCACTCTTGGGTGTTATCATAGTCAGTTATGAAAAACTTGTTCCTATTCTTGTAAAAAGGAGAAGCAATTGATAACTTACAAAGATTCTGGTGTTGATATAGATAAAGGCAATAGGCTAGTAGATAGAATAAAAGAACTTACAAAGGATTTATCAAAAGACGGTATAGTATCTTCGATAGGTGGATTTAGTGCGCTGTTTAGTCTTGAGCATTTCGGTTCTGATTTGATTTTGTCGAGTGCAACAGATGGTGTTGGAACTAAACTCATAGTTGCCCAGATGGCTGATAAACACGATACCGTTGGCATAGATTTGGTTGCTATGAATGTAAATGATATAATAACAAGCGGCACAGTGCCTATATTTTTTTTGGATTATATAGCATACAGCAAGCTTGAAGATAGTGTGTTGAGCGATATAGTCAAAGGCATTGTTGATGGGCTTAAAATGAGCAATGCGTCTTTAATCGGTGGAGAGACTGCTCAAATGCCTGATATATATAAAGATGGCGAATATGATTTGGCAGGGTTTTGTGTTGGTATAGCAAAGCCTGAAGATTTAATTAAAAACGATATAAGTGAAAATGATGTTGTTATAGGTATTTCATCTAATGGTTTTCATTCGAATGGATATTCGCTTTTAAGAAAGCTGTTTTTTGATGTTGCAGGATACAAAATAGATTCTATGCTTGAAAATAAAAAAACCGTAGCTGAAGTATTATTGGAGCCCACAAATATATATGTTAGTGTATTCAAAAAACTTAAACAATACACAAAAGCTGCCGTTCATATAACGGGTGGTGGGTTTTATGAAAATATACCAAGGGTTTTGTCAAATAAATTTGATGTGGTTATAGAAAAAAATAGCTTGCCGAGCGTTGATATATTTAAAATAGCACAAGACATAGGGAAAATTCCCGATGATGAGATGTATAGAACATTTAATATGGGCGTAGGTTTTGTTATTGTGATAGATGAAAAGGATAAAGATGTTGTAACTGAAATAATAGATAACAACGGGTTTGAATCGTATGTTATGGGTTATGTAAAAAATGGAAGCGGGAGTGTTGAAATTGTATAGACTTGGCGTTTTGATTTCAGGAAGAGGCTCAAATTTTCACTCCATACTGAAAAATATTCAGTCAGGTTTTATAAAAAATGCTGAAATTGTTGTAGTTGTCAGTGATAAAAGCAACGCAAAGGGCTTAGAAATAGCAAAAGAAAATAATATAGACGCAGTATTTTTGGATTCTCAAGGAATGGATAGGGAGACTTATGACAAAATTATTGCTGAAAAATTAAGGGAGTATAACGTAGATTATGTAGTGCTTGCTGGATTTATGCGTATTCTATCTTCTTATTTTATTAATGAATTTAAAAATAGGATTATAAATATACATCCTGCGCTTTTGCCGTCATTTAAAGGGCTGCATGCGCAAAGACAGGCGATAGAAAAGGGTGTTAAATTTAGCGGAGCTACAGTGCATTTTGTTACCGATGAGCTTGATGATGGGCCTATAATAATGCAATCGGTAGTGCCGGTTTTTGAAGATGATACGGAAGAAGAATTAAGCGAAAGAATACTAAAAACAGAACATAAAATATATCCCTTGTCGATTAAACTTATAACTGAAAACAGGATTAAAATAGTAAACGGTAAGGTTGTAAGCAATATCAAGGGAATTGATGATGACTTTTACATTATAAATCCTAAAGGGATTTAGTGGGAGGTAAAATGGAATACGAAGCGGTCATTGGGTTAGAAGTTCATATACAACTTTTGACAAAAACAAAGATATTTTGTTCATGCTCTACAGATTTTGGAGCAAACCCTAATACACATGTTTGCCCTGTATGTTTGGGTATGCCCGGTGTATTGCCCGTTTTAAATAAACAGGTTGTGGAATATGCTATTAAGCTGGGTGAAGCCTTGAACTGCAAGATAAATAGATTTTCTCGATTTGCAAGAAAGAATTACTTTTATCCCGACCTACCAAAAGGATATCAGATTTCACAATATGAATTGCCTATACTTGAAGGCGGGTATGTTGAAATATTTATAGATGGTGAGTATAAAAAAATAGCGCTTGAGAGAATCCATATGGAAGAGGATGCCGGAAAAACAATACACAAAGCAGATGGCAGTTATGTGGATTTAAATAGAGCTGGTGTGCCGTTGCTTGAGATGGTGTCAATGCCTGTTATGCATACGCCTCAAGAGGCAAGCGAATATCTAAGAACGATTAGAAGGATAGTTAGGTATTTGGGTATATGCGATGGCAATATGGAAGAAGGCTCTATGAGATGTGATGCCAATATATCAATTAGACCAAAAGGCGAAACCAAGCTTGGCACAAAAGCTGAGCTAAAGAATATGAACTCGTTCAAACATGTGGAAAAAGCGCTTGAATATGAGATAGAAAGACAAATAGCGGCAATTGAAAGTGGAGAAAAGATTGTCCAAGAGACAAGATTGTGGGATGAGAAGGCGGGTATAACAAAATCTATGCGCTCAAAGGAAGAGGCTTTTGAGTATAGATATTTTCCCGACCCTGACCTTGTTCCTATTTTGATAGATGATGAATGGATAGAAAGGGTAAAAAAGGATATACCTGAGCTTCCGAAAGAAAAAGCTGAGCGATTTATTAAGGAATACGGCTTAAAGGATGAAGACGCAAAAATATTAACAGATGAAAAAGCGTTGGCAGATTATTTTGAAAAGGCTGCAAAGGATTCTAAAAATCCTAAATCCGTTTCTAACTGGATTTTATCTGAACTGTTGGGTCATCTAAACAGAGATGGAAAATCTATAGAAGACACACTTATAAAGCCAGAGTTTATTAGGGAGCTTGTGGATTTAATAGAAAATGGAACGATAAGTGGTAAAATCGGCAAAACGGTTTTTAAAGAGATGTATGAAACGGGAAAAGCCCCAAAACACATTGTAGAAGAAAAAGGACTTGTTCAAATTACCGATACAAAAGCTATTGAAGAGATGATTGATAAGATTATACAAAACAATCCAAAAGCAGTAGAGCAGTACAAATCCGGTAAAAAGAACACCATAGGCTTTTTTGTAGGGCAGGTAATGAAAGAGACAAAAGGTAAAGCCAATCCAAAAATCGTTAATGAGATATTGGCAAAGAAGCTGGAGGGATGATGAGAACCGTTATAAGAAATGCTTATGTTATAGCGCCTGCAAGCAGTTTTGAAGGGTTTGCCGACATATCTATAAAGGACGGTTTTATAGAAACCGTTGGAGAGGTAGTCGGTGTAAGTATAGATAAAGAGATAGATGCGACCGGATTGATAGCATCACCCGGTTTTGTGGATATACACGTTCACTTGAGAGACCCGGGATTTACTCATAAAGAAACAATAGAAACAGGCTTAAATGCGGCAGTAAAGGGTGGGTTTACAACGGTTTGCTGTATGCCCAATACAAAACCTGTGATAGATAACGTTCAAACTGTTGAATATATTATAAATAAGGCTAAAAATTTAAATATATGCGATTTATATCCTATTGGTTCGATTAGTAAGAATGAAGAAGGCAAAGAGCTATCAGATATGTTATCGCTTCATAAAGCGGGATGTGTTGCCTTTAGCGATGACGGACTGCCTGTTATGAATGCTGAACTTTTGAGAAAAGCTTTGATATATAGCGAAGATTTAAATGTTCCGTTGACGCTTCATGAAGAAGATAAAAATATTAGCGCCGACGGAGTAGTGAATGAGTGTGAGCTTGCTTTTAGGCTTGGTTTGAAAGGAATTCCTAATGTTTCAGAGTCCAGTATGATAGCAAGGGATATAGAGATAGCAAAAAGCACTAAGGCTCATCTACATATATGTCATGTAAGCGCGAAAGAATCGGTCGAAGTTTTAAAGAAAGCTAAACTTGACGGCGCTAACGTTACATTCGAGGTTATGCCACATCACTTTTCTTTAACGGACAAAGAGATTGATGGGTATAATACATATGCAAAGGTTAATCCACCACTGAGAAGTAAAAGTGATGTTGAAGCGATAAAAGCAGCAATAGCAAGCGGCGTCGTTGATGCTATAGCCACAGACCATGCGCCACATGAAGAAGATTCAAAAAGATGCACTATGCAGAAAGCGGCATTTGGTATTAGTGGTTTTGAAACAGCATTTGCCGTTGTGAATACCTATCTTATCGATAAGGGTATTGTGAGTATAGCTGATGCCATCAATCTTATGACATATAAACCGGCAAAAACATTTAATCTTGATGCCGGAAGCATTGATGAAGGTAAGTATGCCAATATTGTGCTGTTGGATAAGGATTTTGAATGGATTGTGGATAGATTCAAATTTGTATCCAAAGGTAAAAATACGCCATATCACGGAAAAACTCTAAAGGGTAAAGTTGTGAAAACCTTTTATAAAGGCAGAGAGGTATATCAAGGAGAATAAGATGTCTATATTTAAAAAGAAGAAAGAAGAGAATAAGTGGGTTAAATGCAAAAAGTGTAACGAGACGTTCTATGTTGAAGAACTCAAGCAAAATCATTGGATATGTCCAAAGTGCGGTAATTACTTTAGAATATCTGCAAACAATAGAATAAAAATAACCGCAGATGAAGGAAGTTTCAAAGAATTTGATAAAAGAATTACGACAAAAGATCCTTTGGAGTTTGTTGACTTAAAACCATATAAAGACAGATTGAAAGATGCAATTTCAAAAACAAAAAATAAAGAAGCGGTAGTGAACGGAGTATGCACAATTGACGGAGAACCGTGTGTTTTGAGTGTAATGGATTTTGCATTTTTGGGCGGCTCTATGGGTTATGCAACAGGAGAGAAACTTATTAGGGCTGTAGAAAAAGCTATGAAATTAAGGATAGGCCTTGTGATTATCAGTTCATCAGGCGGAGCAAGAATGCAGGAAGGCATTCTATCTCTTATACAAATGGAAAGGGTGTCTGCGGCTTTAACCTTGCTTGCAAAAAAGGGTTTGCCCTATATATCCGTATTGACCGACCCAACGACGGGTGGCGTTGCGGCAAGTTTTTCGATGCTTGGAGATGTTATACTTGCCGAACCAAATGCCTTGATAGGTTTTGCTGGTCCTAGGGTTATAGAGCAAACAATAGGAAAAGGGTTGCCTGAAGGATTTCAAAGGTCAGAATTTTTACTCGAAAAAGGTTTTATTGATGTTATTGTGGAAAGAAAAGAGATGCCTAAGTATATAGGTAAGTTTTTAAGATATTTTTCCGAAAACGTTAAAAAATAGCCGAAAACTAAGTTTTTCGGCTTTTAATTGTTTTTATGGCAGATGATTTAGACGTCTATAGAATAAACCAAACAAGAAAAACGCCAGAGATTACCATTTTGCCACCCTATGTTGCAATTAGAAAAAAGAGAAAAAAGCAGCAGGAAAAGGAAGAAGACAAAAAGCGCAACAAGTTTAAAGATAATTTTTTTAAACGATTCAAATTAGATAAAAATAAATTCTCCGTCCATCTCATTAAAAAAGACGATAAATGGTTTATTGAAATATACAACAAAAAAAGTAAAAAAACATTTTATCAAGATTACTCAACAGTTTGTAACATACTTGATATTAGCTGTAATTTACCTAAAATAGTGGGTGCAAATATAGACAGGAAGGTTTAAGAAGGAGGGTTTGTGGATAAGGTTTTAATTACAAGAAAGATACCAAGCAACGGCATTGAAATATTAAAAAAAAGCTTTGATGTGTATATAAACCCTAAAGATAGAAATATGACAAAAAGAGAGATTATTGAAGATATAAAAGACGCTTTTGCTATTATACCTATGGTTTCTGATATTATAGACAAAGATGTGATAGATAGCGCTAAGAGATTAAAAATTATAGCTAACTACGGTGTTGGTATTAATAATGTAGATATAGAGTATGCAACCAAAAAAGGAATAATATTCACAAATACGCCGGGTGTTTTAACTCAAAGCACAGCGGAATTGGGTTGGGCTCTAACTATGGCTGCAGCCCGTTTCATACCGCAATCGGATAGATTCACAAAAGATGGAAAATTTAACGGGTTTTCGCCAACACTTATGCTTGGTAAAGAGCTATACGGTTCAACGCTTGGCATTATCGGAATGGGCAAGATAGGCTCATCTATTGCAAGGATGGCACGATATGGTTTTAATATGAATATTCTTTACTGCAATAGAAATATAAGCGATAAAGAGCTGATTGTTGATGCTAAAAAAACAACACTACCTGAATTGTTGAAAAATAGTGATGTTGTAATTATAACCGCACCATTAAATAGCGAAAGTAGACATCTAATATCTTACGAAGAATTTGATTTAATGAAAAACTCAGCTATTTTTGTTAATATAGCAAGAGGAGAAATTGTTGATACAGAAGCTCTTATTGATGCTTTAAAGAATAAAAAAATATTTTCTTGCGGACTTGATGTATATGAGAATGAGCCTAATTTTGATAAAAGGCTTCTTGAATTTGATAATTGTGTTATGCTGCCACATATAGGCTCAGCAACCATAAAGACAAGGCAAAAAATGGCAGAAATAGTCGCAAATAACGTATTATCTGTGTATAATAATAGGTGTCCTAAGTTTGCGGTGAATGGAGATGAGCTATGCAGTGCAAAAAAATAGTTGTAACAGGCGTTGTTCAAGGTGTTGGGTATAGAGCTTGGGCAAAGCGGCTTGCAAAAGAACTATACGTAAAAGGGTATGTTAGAAATATGAAAGACGGAAGTGTAGAGATGGTTGTGTGTGCCGAAGAAAATATAATTACGGTGATGATAAATGCTGCTAAAAAAGGTCCTGCGGCGTCTGTTGTAAAAAAAGTTGAGGTTTTTGATACAGACTACAAACCCGACAGTGAGGAGTTTAAAATATGGATATGATAGATGAACTTTTACAAAATGGCATAGAAAGCTTTTTAAATAACAGATTTGAAAGAGCCAGCATGTATTTTTCTGTTGTGTTATCAAAAGATACACAAAACGATATAGCACGCTTTGGCGTTATGTGTATAGATGCCATAGAAGACGGTATCTTAGAGGCTAAGGATATGTTTAATATATATATTTTTTCAACAGATGAGCAAAAACGGTATATCGTTGAAGCCTTAGAGAGCTATCAGGGTGGTGATATATACGATGGCGCTATATCAAATTACATAGAAGAGCTGTTAAGTAATCAGGACTACGGCAATAGTTTCTTTAATAAAAAAGAGACTTTTGCAACGCCAAACAACGACCCTGATTTATACGACCCTGATTTTGTCTTAGGTAAGATTTATGAAAGATTGGGTGATTATGATAAAGCAATAGATTATATAGCAAAGGCATATAGGCTTAAGCCTTTTGACGATAACCTAAAGAAAGAGTTGATGCAAATCGTAAGGAAAAAAAATGAAGAGTGATGTTTTTAAAACAATTCAACAAGCTATTGAAATAGAAAAACAGTCAATAGAAGATTTGAGTAAGCGTATAGGAGAAGAATTTGTTAAATCTGTCGATTTGATTCATTCAAAAAACGGTAGGCTTATCTGTTCTGGCGTTGGAAAATCTGGTCTTATAGCAAAAAAGATAGCATCAACAATGTCGAGTATTGGAGTGCCTTCAATTTTTGTTCATCCAACGGATGCTATTCACGGCGATTTGGGTATGATTACAAAGGATGATGTTGCTTTGCTTTTATCAAATTCGGGAAAAACAGAAGAGTTGCTTTTTATCTTGCCGCTTTTGAAAAGATTTGGTGTGCCGATAATATCTATAGTGGGAAATACACAATCCGAACTTGCAAAAAGAAGTGATATTGTGCTTGATGCTTCGGTTAGGGAAGAAGCGTCGCCAATAAAGCTTGTTCCCACATCATCTACAACGGTTTCTCTTGTTATAGGTGATGCTTTAGCTGCTGGATTAATCGTTAAGAATAACTTTAAAGAAGATGATTTTGCTATGCTGCATCCGGGCGGAACGATAGGAAAAAAGTTGCTTATCAAGGTTAAGGATTTGATGCATACAGGAGATGATATACCCTACGTAAAAGAAGATAGTAATTTTAACGATACGGTCTATGAAATTTCTTCAAAGCGCTTGGGTATGGCTATTGTTTTGGATAAAAAGAATGAGATTGTTGGTATAATAACAGACGGCGATTTGAGAAGGGCAGCAGAAAAGCACAAAGCCTTGCTCTTTGAAATGAAGGCAAAAGATATTATGACAAAAAATCCAAGAACAATAGAGAGCACTGCTTTGGCTGCAAAAGCCGCAAATATAATGGATAGCCATTCGATTACAAGCCTTATAGTTTCTTCTAATTCTAAAAATGTTGAAGGTGTGATACATCTTCACGACATATTAAGGGCTGGTGTGTTATAAATGAAAGATATTAAGATAATAGTTATGGATGTTGACGGAGTCCTAACAGACGGTAGGATTATCTTGGATGATGATGGTAAGGAGTATAAATTTTTTGACGTAAAAGACGGACATATCATTCATATAGCGCTTGAATTGGGCATCAGGATTGCATGGATTTCGGGTAGACATTCAAGCGTTACCCAAGAAAGAGCCAAACAGTTAAAAATAGATGATTTATTCCAAAACCAACACAAAAAACTTGAAGCTCTATCCATCATAAAAAATAAATACAATATACCATATGACAATATTGCTTACATTGGCGATGACTTGATAGATATCCCACCTATGATGTTATGTGGATTTTCGGCAAGCCCTAATGATGCTGTAGACGATGTTAAAAAGGTTGCCCACTATGTGTCATCATATAAAGGCGGAAGAGGAGCCGTTAGAGACATAGTGGAGCATATTCTAAAAGGTATGGGCTTGTGGGAAAAGGTTTTGGAAAAATACCTGTTAAATATTTATGCTGACATTTAAAAGATGGGTTAAGATTGTCGGATATCTTTCCGCAATCTTTTTTTTTGCCATATTGACGATTGTATTCTTTGGTTTTGTAACAAAAGATAGTCTGCCCGATGTAAAAATAGTTAAGATAAAAAGCAAAGCCAAGGCAAAATCTGTAGATATATGGCGTACATCAAATGATGGCTTAAAAAAATACAGACTTGTAGCATATTCTATGGTTAAAACAAAAAACGATTTGGTAGTTTTGCGTAATGCCACCTTGTGGTATTTTGAAAAGAATGAACCCGGAATCTATATAAAAGCTACCAAAGCTGTGATTGATACAGAAAATAATATAGAAGCAACAGGCGAAGTTGTATTTAAAAGGAAGGATTTGAAACTATATACAACGAAGGTTAACTGGATAAATAGTTTAAAAATTCTAAGAGGTTCAAAGAAGTTTAATGGACAATCAACAAAAGTTTCATTTTCGGGAAAAAGTTTTATATACTATGTTAAGTTAGATAAACTTGTTGCTAATGGGGTTAGTGTATGGCTAAAATAAAAACATTAAGAAGTGCAAGTGATAAATCAATATCACATAGAGCTGCAATGCTTTCATCTATTGCAAAGCATGAAATTATAATAAGAAATTATCTTTTTGCTGAAGATACAGTAAACACCATTAGGGCTTTGGAAAATCTTGGTGTGAATATTGAGATACGCAATTCTGACATAATAGTCAACCCTGTAGGAAAATATTCATTTAAAGAGCCACAAGATATATTGGATATGGGAAATTCAGGAACAGGCATAAGGTTATTGAGCGGTCTTTTATCAGGTTTTGAATTTTTATCAATATTAAAAGGTGATGACTCTTTAAAATCTCGTCCTATGATGAGGATTATCGAGCCTTTAAGTAAAATGGGTGCTAAGATTATGTATAGACAGGGTGGGTATGCGCCTTTGGTTATATATGGCAAAAGCAACCTAAATGGCATTAGATATGAGTCTAAAATAGCAAGCGCCCAAGTTAAATCAGCCATACTATTTGCAGGCCTTTATTCAGATGGTGATGTTTGTGTAAAAGAACCTATAAAATCAAGAAATCATACCGAAAATATGTTTAGATATTTAGGTATTGATATAGAAGAAAACAACACCGAAGTATGTTTGGGTAAAAATAGAGAGATATACGGTGATTGTGAGATAAATGTACCGGCAGATATATCGTCAAGCGCCTTTTTTGTTATTTTGAGTATATTAAGTGATGATGTTGAAATTGTATTAAAAGACGTGTGTTTAAATGAAACAAGAAGTGGTATATTGCATATTTTATCTCAATGCGGAGCAAATTATGAGATAGACAATAAAAGAGTTGAAAATAACGAACTTGTCGGAGATTTGATTGTTAAGCACACAAAAGAATTGAAGCCGTTTGTAATAGATAAGGATATTTTACCTTCTTTGATTGACGAGATACCAATTTTATCAATCTTAGGTATTTTTTGCGACGGCGTAAGTATAATAAAGGATGCGTCTGAGCTTAGAAAAAAGGAGAGCGATAGGATAAAAGCAATATGCTCAAACCTAAGCGCCGTAGGCGTAAAAACCGAAGAATTTGAAGATGGATTTAAGATATACGGAAAGCCCAACCATACAATAAGAAAGACAAAAATTAATACATATAACGACCACAGAATAGCCATGAGCTTTACCGTTTTGTCTGCAGCAAAAGGGGTTGATTTGGCTTTGAGTGAAAATCAGTCTATAAAAACATCTTATCCCGGTTTCTTTGACCATCTTAACTATATTATCTCTTAAACAAAGTGCCTTGTCTTGAATTTAAGGACATAAAAGAGAATCCGATAGAGCAGTTTGATTGTTGGTTTAAACAAGCTATAAAATCATCTGAGATTTTACCAAATGCAGCAGTACTGTCTACCGTAGATTTAAATAATTATCCTAAGTCGAGAATAGTATTGATTAAGGCGTATGATAATAATGGTTTTGTCTTTTTTTCAGATACAAAAAGCCAAAAGATAGCCCACATATCAAACAACAATAAGGTTTCTCTATTATTTTATTGGTCAAGTTTAGAAAAGCAAGTCAAGATAAATGGCACTGTAGAAAGGATATCATGGAAAAGTATAGCAAAATATATATTAAACAAATCGGGCGGCATAGGTTCTTGGATAAAGGATAAAACCAAGACGCTAAATATAAGATGTTTACTTGAAGATAAGATTGTTGATTCAATATTGAAGCATGATAACTTACGAGTAGATTGGAGTGTTTATAGAATTTTGCCTGTCTGGTTTGAGTTTTGGCAAGGTTGCGAAGAAAATCTACATGAATGGGTAAGGTATAGAAA
>JAMOQJ010000025.1 GCA_027064065.1 Desulfurellales bacterium | reverse complement strand
TCAAATCCTGCGGATACCGACGGTATGTTAAACTCATCTACAAACTTTTCATATACCCTTAATCCGGAAATCGTAGCGGCATGCCCCGGCAAAATCAAAGCGTCCATAGATATTCTGCCCGATTTTAGCAAAGCGTAAACGCCTTCTGGCGTATATTTATGAACACTGTATATAAAGAAATTGTTTGGTATGTTTAAATCGCGCAAAGCCGCAGCCGTGGGTGCTGCTGTAGTCTCAAATCCGCACGCAAAAAAAACACAAGCCTTATTCGTATTTTGCGCCATTTCGATACCATCAAAGATAGAATATACCATCTGAATATCAGCGCCTAACGACTTTGCTTCGGAAAATGACATCTTGGTGCCTGGAACCTTCAGCATATCGCCAAATGTCAAAAGTTTTATATCGTTTTTCAATACCAAATCTATAACAGCATCTATATCGCGCGAACTTGTAACACACACGGGACATCCAGGACCTGCAATTACCGCTACATTTTCAGGCAATAAATCCCTAATTCCGAATTTAACGATTGAATTTTCATGGGTTCCGCAGATATGCATTATTTTTATTGGTTTTTTTAATCTTTCACTCTCTTTTTTTACAGCAAATACAAGTTTTTTAACTATCTGCGGGCTATTAAACGCTTCCAGCTTCATCTTCGCTTCCCAATAAGCACTGCTCTATCAACTTAAGGTTCTCTTCTGCTTCGTTTTCTTCAATCTTTTCTATGGCGCATCCTGCATGGACTATCACATAATCGCCAATTTTAATGTCATCAACCATGTGAAAAAAACAGTGTCGCTTAACACCACCAGCTTCAACAACGCCATTCAATCCACCGTCATATATCTCAACAACCTTCATTGCGATACCAAGACACATAACCCCTCCCTAAGTTTTACAAAAAACAATCAAATAATATACACAAATACATATAAATCAAGCATTACAACAGGCAGCAAAATTAATTGCATACTTTTTTTATTTATCCAAATGAAATATTATCAAACTAAAGCAGATTATCTAAAACACTTTTAAGTTTATCTCTATGTTCTTTAAAAAAAGAAACCCTGCCTGACAAATTGTAATATTGTTTATAATCCATAGGGCATTTTTTATGATAGCCTTGATGATACTCTTCGGCAACGTAGAATTTCTCAAATTTTAATATTTTAACTGCAATAGGCTTTAAAAACAGATTTGCACCTTCTATTATTTGTTTGGATTTTTCCGCAAGACATCTTTGCTCTTCATCTAAGTAGAATATAGCTGTTTTATACTGATTTCCCGTATCGCAAAACTGACCTTGATTATCGGTTGGGTCTATATTTAACCAAAACACTTTCAGCAAATCTTTATAAGAAATAACAGAAGGGTTAAATTCTATTCTAACCGACTCATAGTGTCCAGAATGCCCGTAAGAGACCTGTTCGTATGTAGGATTTTCAAGATATCCACCACTATATCCATTTATTACATCTACAACACCATCTAAACAACTAAATACAGATTCCATACACCAAAAACATCCACCTGCAAATACTGCAATCTCTTTTTTCATAACAAAACCTCAAAAAAACAAACTATTTAATCTTATATTATTTTAAATTTTATTTCAATTGATAATTTTTCTTGAATTATAATAAAATAAATGATATAGGTTAAATAGAAACTTTTAAGGAGGTACGTATGTCAAACAATAAAAAATCTGAATATCATCCATTATACGCCCTATCGTCTTTAGGTGCAGGAGGCATATCTGTTGCTTTTTGGAAACTTGCAGACGCCACACATCAAACGGCAATAGTATCAGCGTTAGAAGTAATATTTTACATAATAGCCTTTGCATTGTTCCTGATTAATCTTCCTTTATGGATAAAAGCCCTAAAAAACACAGATAAATTCTTTGGAATACAACTTCCCGCATCTCAATCCCTAAATAACAAACCAGCATCTCCTGTCATCAGCACAGGCTGGATGGCTCTTCCAGCATCCTTTGTTATGCTTTTAAACGCAAGTTTTGTTATTTTACCCGCCCAACTCCATTTCAACATAGAGAAATTTGCGCCGATAGGATTTTGGTTTTGGCTATTTGTGTACATCACTGTATTTATATTGGGTTTTCAAATATTATACAACACATTTGCATATACAACATCAATAAAAACATTCCATTTCGGACTATTCTTACATCCATTAGCATACGGGCTTGTAGCAATTCCGGGCGTCAGTATGGCTGATATGCTACAGGCAAACATGGCAACTACAGCTTTGATTTTAGGGCTTACGGCATTTGTCGTTGGTGGGATATTGGGTTTTTTAGCTTTAATATTCATATTCCAAAGATTCATAACCTATGGATTCCCGGAACCCGATGTTGCACCAACATCTATTCTTCTTATGCCGTCCATAACTATATACACCATTTTTCTTTTAAAACTTATGCATTATATGTCGCATCACGGCCTGCATATAGCCCACATCGTCGTAAGTGTAGTCGTATTTGCAGCCATAGGCACAATGGGTGCGACAACTACATTAGGGTTAATAGTTTTATATATGTATTTTAGAGAAAAAATACCGTTTGGTCCTAGTTGGTGGTCATTTGTTTGCCCGTTTGTCGCATTATCCGTTTTAAGCTCCATGACATATCAATTCGGTGGACATATAAAACTTTTCATAATGTTATCAATCTTTGCCATAACCCTTGTAAGTTTTATATATCTATACGTAAGTGGATTAACCATAAAACATTTAAAGTTTTTAAAATAAATCAATAATCTTTATTTTAAACTCTAATATATTACTATCTTCTGTTTGACAAAATATATAATATTGTATATTTTTACCTTAAATTTTAATAAGGCGGGCGGTTAGCTCAGTTGGGATGAGCGCTACCTTCGCACGGTAGAGGTCGGGGGTTCGACTCCCCTACCGTCCACCATCATATGTGGGGGAGAGATGGATAACATAACAAGACTTATATTAACGGCAAGGGTTTATGATATAGTAAAAGAAACGCCTTTAACCTACGCCGTAAATCTATCAAAAAAATTAAACAACAAAATACTATTAAAGAGAGAGGATTTGCAAGACGTATTCTCGTTTAAGATACGCGGAGCATATAACAAGATAGCCCAACTATCAAAAAAAGATAGAGAAAAAGGAGTAATTTGCGCATCGGCTGGCAATCACGCACAAGGCGTAGCATTAAGCGCAAAAACACTCAACACTAAAGCCATAATAGTAATGCCAGAAACTACTCCTAACATAAAAGTAAATGCCGTAAAAAGACATGGAGCAGAAGTTGTTTTAAAGGGCGACAACTATTCAGAAGCGTCAGACTACAGCAAAATATTAACAAAAGAAATGGGTATGACATATATCCACCCGTTTGACGATGAACTTGTTATAGCAGGCCAAGGCACAATTGGACATGAAATTATAAGACAAACGACAAAGGAAGATTTGTATGCCGTATTTGTTCCTATAGGCGGTGGTGGTTTAATATCCGGTATTGCTACTTTCATAAAGAATATACATCCAAACATAAAAATAATAGGCGTTGAGCCGGAAGATAGTAATGCAATGTATCTATCAATAAAAGAAAACAAAAAAGTCATCCTTGACAAGGTCGGCATATTTGCAGATGGTGTTGCCGTTAAAGAAATAGGAGATATAACGTTTGAAAAAACAAAGCAATATGTAGATGATATAATCCTGGTTGATACAGACGAGATAGCATCAAGCATAAAAGATATTTACTACGACACAAGAAACATAGTAGAACCAGCCGGCGCTTTGGCTGTTGCTGGATTAAAAAAATACATAAAAGAACACTCTCTAACAAACAAAACATTCGTTGCCATAAATTCCGGCGCAAATATGAACTTCGACAGGTTAAGTTTTGTTGCCGAAAGAGCAGTAATTGGAGAAAAACAGGAAGCGTTATACGCCGTTAAGATTCCCGAAAAACCTGGAGAATTTAAAAGATTTTGTGAACAGGTGGTTAAGGATAAAAACGTATCCGAATTCCATTATAGACTATCCAGCAGAAAAGAAGCCTATCTACTTGTAGGTTTAACAATAGACTACGAAACAGAAAATGAAGAAATGCTTGAAAGAATGCGTAAAACTGGCTATTACGCAATGGATATAACAGCAAATGAACTAGTCAAAAACCACATAAGATATATGGTCGGCGGCAAATGCAGTATTGCAAAAAATGAACTTTTGTATCACTTTAGATTTCCAGAAAAAAGCGGTGCATTAATGAATTTCCTATCACATATGAAAGCAAACTGGAACATATCGCTCTTTCATTACAGAAGACACGGCGGTGAATTTGGAAGGGTTTTAGTGGGATTTGAGATACCGCCAAACGAAAAGAAAGAATTTGAAAAATCGTTGGAAACATTACAATATGACTACACAGACGAAACAACAAATATAGCTTGTAGATTATTTTTATAAAATAAATAATTTATTAACATTGACAAAATGGTTAACAAACATATTATCAAGTCGTAAAAAGTTGAAAAAACGGAGGTGAACATATGGCAGAAAGCAAGCCTAAAAAACAACCGAGAGTTGTGGTATTCTCAACACCGAGCTGCCCTTGGTGTACACGGGTAAAATCCTATTTAAGGCAAAAGGGCGTAACGTTTAAAGATGTGGACGTATCGAGAGATAGAAGGGCTGCTGAAGATATGGTGAGAAGAACAGGCCAACAGGGCGTGCCTGTGGTTTTGATAGGTTCAAGAGCTGTTGTAGGTTTTGATAAACAAAAGATAGACAAATATTTAGGTCTTTAAAAAGGAAGGATAGGTTATGATTTATTCCGATGAACTCGAAACCATGCCAAAAGAGGCATTAGAAGCTCTTCAATTAAAACGACTACAAAGTATGGTCGAAAGGGTATATAACTTAGTTCCGTTTTACAAACAAAAATTGGATGAACACAACGTTAAACCTGAACAGATAAAAACACTGGACGACCTGAAAAGATTACCTTTTACCACTAAACAAGACCTAAGGGATAATTATCCCTTCGGTATGTTTACCCTGCCGTTAGATCAAGTTGTAAGGGTTCATGCATCAAGCGGCACTACAGGCAAACCCACGGTAGTAGGATACTCAAAACGAGACATAGCGGTTTGGTCAGAATTGATGGCAAGGTCATTTGCAGCATGCGGTGTATCTAAGGGCGACGTTATACAAAATGCTTACGGATACGGGCTATTTACCGGTGGGCTTGGCGCTCATTACGGCGGAGAGAAACTCGGCGCAACGGTAATACCGATATCAGGCGGCAATACTAAAAAACAGATAATGATAATGAAGGATTTCGGCTCAACAGTCCTAACCGCAACGCCGTCATATGCACTCTACCTTGCAGAAACCCTAAGAGAAATGGGCATAGAGAAAAAAGACTTACGTTTAAGGGTTGGAGTTTTGGGTGCTGAACCGTGGAGCGAAGAGATGAGAAACAACATAGAAGAAAAACTCGGAATCGATGCACTCGACATTTATGGATTAAGCGAAATTATGGGACCTGGTGTAGCAGTTGAGTGTAAAGAAGCAAAAAACGGTTTGCATATTTGGGAAGATGCGTTTATACCCGAAATTATAGACCCAGAAACAGGTGAAGTTTTAAAAGACGGAGAAGAAGGTGAGCTTGTTATAACAACTATTCAAAAAGATGTCATACCCTTAATCAGATACAGAACAAGAGATATAACGAGAATAATAAAAGAACCATGCATCTGCGGAAGAACACATAGAAGAATTAAAAGAATTAAGGGTAGAAGCGACGATATGCTTATCATTAGAGGCGTAAATATCTTCCCATCCCAAATAGAAGCCCTGCTTATGGAAACAGAAGGTGTAGAGCCTCATTACCAAATTATCGTCGACAGAGTAAACAATCTTGATGTTCTCGAGGTCAAGGTGGAAGTTAGCGAAAAGATATTCTCAGACGAAATAAAACACCTACAAAACCTGCAAAAGAAGATAGAAAAAGACGTAAAAGACCTCTACGGAATCAATATAAAGGTAACACTTGCGGAACCAAAAAGTTTAACAAGGTTTGAAGGTAAAGCAAAAAGAGTCATAGATAATAGAAAAATTTAAGGAGTCGCAAGATGAAAAGAATTAGACAAATATCGGTTTTTATAGAAAACAGACCGGGAAGACTCGTAGAGGTTGTAGACATACTTGGCAAAAACAGCATAAACCTTAAAGCGCTTTCGTTAGCCGATTCATCCGATTTCGGTATAGCAAGACTGATAGTAAAAGGCACAGATGATGCGGTTAAGGTTTTAAAGGAAAACGGCTTTACCGTAAGCGTAACCAACATACTTGCCTGTTTGATTGATGATAAACCTGGTGCCTTGGCAAATATACTTACACTGCTTGCAAAAAACGACATCAATATCGAATATATGTATGGCTTTGCTTCACCAATTCAAAACAAAGCGGTAATGGTATTTAAACTATCCGACATAGACAAAGCGCAAGATTTGTTTAACCAAAACAACATTGAATTGCTTTCACAAGAAGAGATAAGGGAGATTTGATTATGAAAAGGTTTGTTTTTATTGTTTCGATTTTTGTTTTATTGGTATCTGTATCATCGTTTGCAAAAACAGTCAAGGTGGGCGCCTTGGTATCGATAACCGGTCCAACAGCATTCTTGGGTGAACCAGAAAGAAACACATTAAAAATGTTGACAGAAGCAGTAAATAAAAATGGCGGAATAAACGGTAACAAAATAGACTTAATTATCTATGATACAAAAGGCAATCCGTCAAGCACGGTAGTTTTAGCAAGAAAATTAATATATAATGATAAAGTAGATGTTATTATAGGTCCAACAAGAAGTGGCTCTACATTAGCCATAATACCGTTAATTCAAAGAAGTCAAGTACCTTTGATATCAATGGCGTCAAGCTATAAAATTACAAAACCTGTTAAAAAATGGGTATTCAAAACCGCTCCATCGGATAGCTTAGCTGTTGAAAGGCTTTATAGCTACCTAGAAGAACAAGGCATAAAAAACATAGCAATCTTAACGGCTTCAACCGGATTTGGAGCAAGCGGAAGAGAAGAATTAAAAAGATTAAGCTCGAAATACGGCATAACAATACTTAACGACGAACTATTTGGACCAAAAGACACCAATATGACATCTCAACTTATAAAAATCAAAAACACAAAAGGTGTTCAGGCTATAGTATGTTGGGGAACAAACCCAGGACCGGCATCCGTTGCAAAAAACGCCAAAGAGTTAAAAATAGGTGTTCCTTTATTTATGAGTCACGGCATTGCATCTAAAAAATTCATAGAGTTAGCTGGCAGTGCTGCAAACGGAATAAAATTACCTTGCGGAAAACTACTGATAGCAGACCAGCTACCCAATAACGAACCGCAGAAAAAGGTTCTTTTGGCTTACAAAAAAGCATACGAATCAAAATATGGCGCTGTATCAACATTTGGTGGACACGCATACGATGCTTTTAATCTTGTGAAAAAAGCTATAGAAAAAGGAGCAACAGACAAAGATTCAATAAGAGACAGCATAGAAAATACAAAAAACTTCGTAGGCATAACCGGTATATTCAATATGAGCAAAAAGAATCATGAAGGATTAGACCCAAGTGCATTTTCAGTTATAGAAATTAAAAACGGAGACTGGAAACTTATCGCTTATTAGTAGAATTATCCGACTGCGTCTTTTTACGCTTCTCAACAAATCTTTGAAAAATCCTCGATGCTTTGGCGGGATTCATCTTTGAGATGATTCCGCCTGCTTTTCTTGATTGCATAAACACCAAAATTTGCGCTGCCAAATCTTCGTCCATGTTTGATAAAGCGTCGGCTGCCGCTTTTGGCTTTGCATTGGAATATATGTCGGCAAGTTTTTTGATTTTTTCGCTTGCTACTTGATTTTTTAAATCTTCAAGCTCTTTCTTTTTTTGTTTAACATATTCATCTAATTCTGCTTTTTTTTCTTTTACATATTTATCTGTGGCAAGCCTTTCTTTTTCAAGCGCTTTTCTTTCGGTTTCTATCTTCTTCTTTTCGCTTTCAAGCAGATTTATTTTTTCATCTATAATTTTCTCTACAGCCTTCAACTCGTTCGTTTTTTCGACTATACTACTTACGCTCTGACTTTTCTTTTCTTTAGAAAATACAAAAGGCGACAGAAAAATAATATTAATTATTAGCGCGATTATTAGCAGCCTTAATGCTTGCAATCTCATCAAGAAACCTCATTTCCTTCTTTGCTTCTTCTTTCGTGTAATGTTCATACTCTTTTTCTTTTAGTTTCTCAAGCTTCTTTTTTTCTATATTTAAAGATTTGACAATCTCCAATATCTTTGCCTTTTCTTCTTTAAGCTTATCTACTACACCATTTACATATTTTATTTCGTCATAAACCCTATCTATATTTTCTTGAATAAACAACAAGGTTTCTCTATCAGGTTCTTTTTTCAATATCTCGTCTATCTTTCTTTTTCTTATACTGTTTTCATATTCAAGATTTTTTCTATATTCTATTTTTTCTCTTATTATCGCTTCAATATTTGCTATTTCAAGCATATATTTTTTGATTAAATCCTCTTTTATCTTTAAAATCTTTTCAAACTTAAAAACAAACATTATTATACAAAGATTTCCCTCATTTTATTTAGCGTATCTTGCATAGAATAAAATTCATCTACACCTTGTGCCAAAAACTCTTCCACCTTTTTTATATATTTTACGGCTTCATCTATATCTTTATTTGAACCTTCAACATAAGCTCCTATATTTATCAAATCTTCAGACGATTGATAAACCGATAAAATCTTTTTTATCTTTAACGCAAGTTGTTTATGTTCATCATCTGCTATAGAATTCATCAGTCTTGATATACTCTTTAAAACATCTATTGCAGGATATCTACCTCTTTCGGCTATGGCACGAGACAAAACTATATGCCCATCCAATATTGAGCGCGACGAATCAGCAATCGGCTCCAATAAATCGTCTCCATCTACAAGCACAGTATATATAGCGGTGATAGAGCCGTTTTTAAAATTTCCCGCCCTTTCCATCAAACGTGGTAAAAGCGTAAACACACTCGGCGTATATCCTTTTGTTGTGGGCGGCTCGCCTACGGCTAAACCAATCTCACGTTGAGCCATAGCAAATCTCGTTGCCGAATCCATCATAAGCATAACATCCATTCCTTTATCTCTAAAAAATTCAGCAATAGCCGTTGCCACAAACGCACCTTCCCTTCTTAAAAGCGGTGCTTCGTCGCTTGTTGCAACAACAACAACACTCTTTTTTAAACCTTCTTCTTTCAGGTCATTTTCTATAAATTCTCTAACTTCTCTACCTCTTTCACCAATTAGGGCTATAACGTTTACATCAGCCGAACTGTTTCTTGCAACCATACCCATCAATGTACTTTTTCCCACACCGCTTCCTGCAAATATTCCAATTCTTTGACCTTTACCCACACTCAACAATCCGTCTATTGCTTTAATACCAAATTCCAGCGGCTCTTTAATAATCTCTCTATCAAAGGGTGGCACAGGTTTGGGATATATAGGATAAAATCCTTCTACTTCTATCGAACCTTTTTCATCTATGGGTTTACCCAATGCATTTACAACACGCCCAAGCAAATCCATACTAACAGGAACACTCAAACCCTTGTTTGCAGACCTTACGATACTATCTGCTTCAATACCATCGAGCGTACCAAGAGGCATTAACAATATACCGTCTTCTTCAAAACCCACAACTTCGCTTTCCATAATGCCGTTTGCCGTTTCTATAAAGCAGACATCTCCTATCTTAACATTTTTAGGTCCTGTGGATTTTATTGTAATTCCGGCGACCTTTTTTATCCTGCCGCAAGTGGTTATCAAGTTTTTGGATTCTATTATGTTAGCTATATCTTTAAATTTACTCATTTTTTATACTGCTTGCAACCTGCTCCATTTTGGTTTTTACACCTGCATCTATGATATTTCCGTTTTCTTCTTCTATCAAAATAGAGCCTCTTGGCAAGCTACTATCTGAGACTATGTGTATTGTTTTATTCTTTGATATGCCTTCTATATTTTCTTCCACATTTTTAGCATCTTCTGGATTAAGCTTTATCTTCAGATTCGATGTTTCAGTCAAATTCAAAGCTTCTTTAACCATTGACGATACAATTTCTTTATCTTCATCTATCTTTTTGGATACTATCTTGCTCACAATAGTTAAAATAGCATCTGTCGCTGAATTTTCAAGTTCGTTGTATTTTTTGTTTATCTCGTTTGAGGTTTGCATAAGTTTCTGTATCGATTCTTCCAGTTTTTTTGTGTACTCTTCTATGGTTTTATTCAGCTTTTCTTCAGATTCTTTTAAACCTTTTTCGTACCCTTCTTTATACCCTAATTCAAAACCCTCTTTTTTGGCTTGTTCTTTTAATGCTTCTGCTTGTTTTAGGGCTTCCTGTTTTGTAACTTCTATGATTTCTTCAAGTTCTTTTTGGATTGCTTCCTTATCTATGACAGGTTCTTGCGTTTGGCTTTCTTCAACAACTTCCTTTTCGGTTGATTGCTGCTTCTCATCCTTATTATCATTATGTTCGCATATATTCTCAAACTCTCTTTTTTCTTCGCTATCTTCCAGCTCTTCAAATATATACTCTTGAACTTCTATCTTTTTCATATTATGTCAAAACTTCTTCTCCGCCGCCACCTATGGATACGACGCCCTCTTCGTCAAGTTTTCTTACAACATCAACTATAACCTTTTGAGCCTTTTCAACATCTTTAACCTTAACCGCACCCAAGAATTCAAGCTCTTCTTTGAGTGTATCGGCAGCCCTTGACGACATATTGCTAAAGAATTTATCTTTCAATTCGTCGCTTGCACCCTTAAGGGCAAGTATAAGGTCTTTCTTATCAACATGTTTAAGTAATTCCTGTATATCGCTATCGCTGAGTTTGAGTATATCCTCAAATACAAACATCATATCTCTAATCTGGCTAGCCAAATCCGGATTATGCTCAGCTATCGAATCAATTAACGCTTTTGACTCCACCCTTCCCATTCTGTTGATAATCTCAGAAACCTTTCTAATACCGCCAAGTTCTATATTGGAACTACCTAAATTTTCAACCTTACTTTCCAATATCTTGGAAACGTGCTTAACTATAGCCGGTGAAACATTTTCCAAAGACGCAACCCTAAACGTTACTTCTGATTGTATATCCTTTGGAAGATAGGATAAAACCTCGGCTGCTGTAGAGTGGTCAAGATGTGCCAAAATAATAGCAATGGTTTGCGGATGCTCGTTTTGGATAAATTTAACAAGCTGCTTCGGGTCTACATTTTCCAAATACCCAAAACCATAGTTAGATTCCATAATCTTTACAAGTTTATCTATAACCTTTCTTGCTTCTTCTGGACCTAATGTTTTAACCAAAATCTCTTTTGCATATTCAAGACCGCCCGCACTCATAAATTCTTTAGCCTTTACCATATGATAAAATTCATCAACAACCTCTTTTACAATTGCCGGGTCAACGGTTTTCATAAATGCTATCTCTTTTGATATAGCTTCTATCTCAAGGCGCGAAAGATGGGCAAAAACCTTAACTGATACCTCTTCACCTAAGACTATGGTTAGTATTGCCGCCTTTTGAGCAGGCGTTAAATCTTCAGCGCTATTTATTGTTTGTTTATTTTCAGCCATTTTTACCACCTATTTTTTATTCATCATTAAAGCTTTCATTAAGTTTGCTATCTCTTCAGGGTTTTCGTTTGCTATTTCTATAATCTTTTCTCTCATAACCTTATTCTTGATAGCTTCTTCATCAACATGTTCTTCTTCATCTAGCTTGCTTGCTATCTCTTCTTCAATCTCTTTTACACTCTTACCCTTTACCTCTTCTTCTTCCAACAATTCAGACTCTACGCCTTCTTGTAATACGCTTTCTTCTGTTTCAGGTATACTAATAGACGTAACATTATTAATAAACTTCCTTAAGAATAGGAAATAGAACAAAGCAATCAGGATAGCTACAATTACATATTTATAATAGCTTGCAAAAGATACAACGATATTTCCCGTCTCCATAATACCACCCGATTTCTTCTTTTTTGCATTTGACGAAAAAGCCATAGATGACACACTAATTTGGTCTCCCCTTTCCTTATTATATCCAATTGCCTTCATAACAGCATCTTGTATAAGTTTTATGGTTTGAGCATCTTGAGGTTTATACTTATAGTCTACAATTTTACCTTTTTTATTCTTAACAGGTTCGTAAATTCCGTCTGTTATAACTGCAACGGATATTCTTTTTATTTTAATTCTCTGCTCATCGGTATAGGTTTCAGTTCTACCAACATCATAATTGGTTATCGTTTTGGATTTCTCGCTTTTAGACTGAGACGTTGCCTTTGTATTATTCTTATCGACGTTAGATATTACACCTGGCACCCCTCCATTAACAGGGGCTGAAGAAGTAGACTCTTCGTTTTGCTCACTAACAACAACACTTTTTGGGTCGTATTTTATGCTTTTCGTTTTCACTTTACTCAAATCAAGCGTAACATCAATAGACGCAACAAACTTGTTTTTACCCAATATAGGTGTCAATAATTCGTTTATTCTTTGCTTATATTCTTTTTCCAAGATTTTCTTATATTTAATCTCATTTGCTGTCAAAAGCTCTTCTTCATCTTCGTTTTTTGTCAGAAGATTGCCGTCCGAATCCACAATCGTTACGTTTTTATAGGTTAATTTCGGAATACTTGAAGCAACAAGTTTTTGTATTGCAATAATCTGCCTTCTTGATAATGGAGAATTCAAATCAACAACAATACTTGCCTTGGGCGGCACTTCTTCATCGGTAAATATGGTAGGCTTAGGGATGGCAAGATTGACCTTAGCGCTTTTTACTTCATCAATACTTTCTATCGTTCTTGTGAGCTCACCTTCAAGCGCTCTTATATAATTTATATTTTCAACAAAATTTGTCGTGCCAAAATGCTGTTTATCAAAAATCTCAAAACCGATAACTCCGTGCTTGGGCAATCCAGCAGCAACCAAGTCGAGTCTTAATTTATAAACCCTATCCTTTGGCACTTCTATGGTAGTTCCGTTTATTAATTTATATTCTATCTTTTTCTGCTCAAGATATTGGATTACACTAGACGCATCCTGAGGCGAAAGATTTGTAAAAAGAGGCGCATAATCCACCCTTGATGAAACCGTGATAACAAATATTAAAGCAGCAAATAACACACCGATAGACGCAAAAAGTATTATCTTTTGCTGCTTTGTCATAGTATTGAAAAATTTTTTCAACTGCTCCAAAAAAAGCTTAAAATCCATATCACAAAAGTATATTTAAAATGATTGTTTTATCAAATAAAAAATTAATTAAACCTGCATACGCATTATTTCTTCGTATGCCTTGATTGCTTTATTTCTGATTTCCGTAAGAAGTTTCATTGATATATCGGCTTTTTCAATAGCCACAACAGCATCTTGTATATTATCAACCTTTCCTGCGGCTATGCTTTTTATAGAATCATCTGCTTTATCTTGTAGTTTATTTACTTCATCTAACGATTTTTTTAATATATCGCCGAAAGCATCATTTGTTTTTGCGCTCTTTTTTGAGCTATCGGCAGCATCAGCCTGAATTTTTACGCCTATCTCGTCTATCTTCATCTTACTCCATATAATAATAATTTCTCACTCAAAATCAACCCCTAAGCACACTTAGCGCCGCCTGAGCCATCTGTTTCGCAGAGTCAACAACAGAAGTATTTGCCTGATATGTTCTCATTGCATCAATTAAATTTGTCATTTCAACTACAGGGTTGATATTTGGATAGGCCACATATCCATCTTTATTAGCCAAAGGATTATGCGGGTCGTATACAAGTTTGGGAGGTGTATCATCTCTTACCACATTATCAACGCTCACTTGCTTTAATATGTCTGAAAATTTTGAATAATCTTCAGCCTTAAAAACAACATCTCTTCTTTTGTAGGGTCCGCCTTCTTTTGTTTTAACGCTATCTGCGTTTGCTATATTTGCAGAAATTATATTCATTCTTAACCTTTGGGCTCTCATGCCGCTTGAAGCTATCTCTATACCATCAAAAAAGCTCATAACTCACACTCCTTAAATATCTCTTGATGCATTTAAAATATCTTTGTATTGGTTAAATTTGTATCTTTCAAAAGCCGTTAAAGCATTTGTGAGAATTGTATTTTTTGCAAGCTGAGTCATTTCGGTATCAAGATTAACGTTATTTTTGTCGTTTCTCTCTAAATATTCATCAGGCAGTTTTTGCGTTAAATAATCAAAACCCTTTAACCCTTTAATATGTTTTTTATCCGTAATCTTTAATTCTAATTCTTTTGATTTAAGCTCCAAAACGTCCTTAAAAGGAATGTGCTTAGCTCTATAGTTTGGAGTGTCTGCATTGGCTATGTTGCTTGCTATAACATCCTGTCGCAAAGAAGCTATATTCAAAGCCTTGCGTAAATATTCTATAGTATTGTCGTTTAAAAACATACTTCACCCCCCTTTTACTACATCGAATTATTAGCACAAATTATTCCTATACAAATAGCGGAATATATCTAATAAAATCCTTTTATAACGGCAGTTTTATTGTTACTGTAACCTTTTTTATAGCTAAAGAGATATCAATAGAGCCGTTAAGTAGCTCAACCATCTTTTTAGTTATATGCAAACCCAAACCAAATCCATCTTTACTATAAAATTTTCTATCCTGTAGTTTTATATCATCTGTATCATTTTTTATCTCAAAGATTACAAATTTTTCATCTTTATAAACATATAAAGATACTTTTCCTTTATTCGGCGCAAACTTTACAGCATTTTCCACAGGATTTTTTATTATAAAATACAAAAATTCCGAATTTGACAAGATATATTTATGCCGCACATCTATATCAAAATTAATGCTTTTTTCCTTAGCCAAATATTCAACCTCTTTTTTTACAACAGAGATTATAGACTCTATATCAACCCTTTTTTTATGCCAAGGAACAATTTTATATTTTTGGAAATTCAAAAAATTACTCAAAAATTCTTTGGCTTGCAGAAGACTTTCTCTTGTATCTTTATCTTCTATATAAAATAAAGCACTCGATATAGGCGTTAAGACTTCATGCGAAAACATTTCATTAAATTCCTCAAGACTATTGTATGATTCTACTATCCTTCTTGTCCAAAAACGACTAACAATGAAGGCAAAATAACCAAGTACAAAGCTAATCAAAAAAGATACGGCAACATAATAAACAAACTCTTTTAAATGCTTTGTATAAATGCTTCCTGTATCGTAAAAACCTATAATTCTATAAACGCTATTTTTTATATTTAAAATAAATGCTATATACGATTTTAATTCAACATATCCATTTTTATTTAAAGCAGATAACTCTACACCTTTTGGCAAAAAGCCATACACAATACGATTCTTTAAATCAGAAACAACAATATACAAATTACCATTTGGTTTAACATAACCATCTGTATCGTCAAACACAAAAGCATACTCCATATCATAAACCGCCTGCATAAGTTGTTTCTTTGCGTATCCTTTCTCAAAACTGTATTTATGGTATGCATACAACCCACTTAAAATGGTTAAAAATAAAAAACTTATAATAAAATGAGATAAAGAAAAGGCTGTATTTATTCTTTTTATCTCTTTATCAATCATCTATTTTGTAACCTACGCCCTTAACGCTTGTTACAATATCTTTACCCAACTTTTTTCTTATGCTGTAAATGTGGGATTTGAGGGTTTCGTAACTTCCTTCTTCTCTCCAAACATAATCTATCAAAAAATCCGAGTTAAGCGGCTTAGGTTTTCTTTTTGCCAATACTTCAAGCAAAAGAAATTCTTTATGGGTCAATTTAATATCTTTCTTATTTTTCAATGCTTTTTTATTGTATAAATCTATATCTACGCCATTTTTCAGTCTTATAATATTTTCCTTATAATATCTACTCAACACGGCTTTTATTCTTGCTACAAGTTCTTCGGGCTCAAAAGGTTTGGTAATATAGTCATCAACTCCAATATCAAATCCTTTCAGCTTATCATCCAAAGACGATTTCACCGTTATCATAATAACCGGTATGTCTATATCTTTTTTTCTTAAAGATTTCACAAAATCTATGCCGCTTTTTTCTTTAAGCATCCAATCGACTATAAATAAATCATAACCGAAAAACATTACCGATTCTGCATCCAAATGCCACTCAACATTATAATCATTCTTTTTTAAAAAATTGCTTATCGCCTTCCCTAAAATTTTATCGTCTTCAATTAAGAGTATTTTGACCAAACAACCTTCTCTAAAAACTTTATAAAATCTTTATCGTAATTAAAACACCCTACCCTATCAAAACATTCTATACCACAGCTTTGAGCAATTTTTTTATATTCTACATCAATCTCATAAACAGTTTCCGTATTGTCGGAAATAAAACTAATGGGCACAACAATTATACAATCGTAACTATTGGACAACTCCTTTATCTTATCGCTCGTTGACGGCTCAAGCCATTCAATAGGTCCCAATTTTGATTGAAAAGATAAAAAAACGGGCTGAACCAATCTCTTTTTAAAATATCCAACAAACACTTCTAAATCGTGTCTGTATGGGTCTTTCGTATTATTTTCCAGACTTTTAGGCAAAGAATGAGCGCTAAACAAAATAGCTACATTGTGTTTTTTATGTTTATCTATAATATCTTTTATACGCTTCTCAATTAAATCAAAAAATTCAGGAAAAATACAAAGCGGCGGAAAAACATATTTGTATTTTTTAAGGATAGAGCCGTGAGTAGTGTGGGAATAGAATCCATAAAGCGGAATTGCTAAAGATTTGCTACTTTTTTTTATTATGGGTTTTGAATAAGAAAATCGGTAATCAACATTATCATTAAATATTTTCGATAACATTTCGGACTGTTTTTTTGTGATTTTTATGACTGGTGAAGCTTTAACCGACCTGTAGATATCAAATGTGCCCTTCATTCTAAATAGTGTAATCAAAGCGGACAGAAAAGCCCTGAAAGGTTGTCCTATAGGTAATATATGCCTATCGTTAAACATCCTAAACAAAAATTCAGGTATATCGAAAACCGTTTCGATACCGCCCAAATTGACCAATACAATCCTTTTGCTCATAGTATATTTATATCACAACATATCCGCATAATACAAAAAGAATACACAAAATACTTTAAGGGCTTTAACAAAAATCTAACTACCTTTACTTTCTTTTACGGATATCATTATACCCGATAGTGATATTAAGATTCCGCCTACTATTTGGATTGTGCTTGGTTTTTGAGATAAAAACAAAAAACCGAGTGCTATAGCAAAAAACGGGTCAAGATAAGAAAAAACGGCGCTTGCCGAAACGCTTATGTAGTTTAGCGAATCATACCACAAAAACAAAGCCAAAGCCGTATGCACTATGCCGGTTATAAATAATATCACCACAGTTTGGGTGTTTAGCGAAAAGTGAAACAGGAAAACAAACGGCAACGTAAAAAATATGGATATAAATATCTGATAGGTTGTTATCTTTATCGACGAATGTTTAAATGTCGCAATCTTGGATACAAAACCCAACAGTCCGTAGAAAAATCCCGAAAGCAGAGCAACAATAACGCCAAAAATAGAGTTAGCCCTGCCAAGGCTTGGATAAAAGGTCAAAAATGCGCCTATAAACGCTATTATCGTAGAGATAACAAGTGTTTTATTTATCGGTTCTTTTAAAAATATCACGGCTAAT
>JAMOQJ010000024.1 GCA_027064065.1 Desulfurellales bacterium | reverse complement strand
CCATTTTCTATCAACAGCGTATTTTGCGAATCAACACCTTCATCGTCAAACGCAAAAGAACCTCTCATATTAGGTCTTGTGGCATCATCCACAACCATTATCTTTTCACTTGCAACACGTTGATTAAGCTTATCTTTGTAAACACTCATAGATTCATAAACCAAATCCGCTTCAAGCCCATGACCCACAGCTTCATGAATCATTGTTCCGCCGGCAGCTGAAGATAAAACAACCGTCATGCTTTGAGCTTTTAGCGTTGGTGAATCTATGAGCTCTATCAATTTTTCTCTCATATCTTCAGCAATAGCATAAAAATCAACATCTTTAAAAAATTCAAAACCACCCAAAACACCAAACGGTTTTCTTGATGTTTGGATTATATCGCCTTTCTTGGCTGTCATCTCAATAAACAAAACGGTATAGGTTCGTTTTTCTTTTACATGCCTTCCTTCTTCGTTTATTATCTCTATCTCTTTTTCTTTATCAGAATAGGTAAGGCTAATCTGCTTTATCTCATCTTTTTTATATCCAATACTGTTAAATATCTCAAAGATATCTCTAATTTTTTCAAGATTAGGATGCTCATCATTGTAAGATTCTATATGCCTTTCTGTGGCATTTTGAATTTCAAAAACACCGTTTTTTTTAGGTTTATTGTCTGCTAAAAATTTAGCCACATCATACACCGACTTTTCCGAAAAATCGTATGTAGACGAAAATAGCGTTGACAAGCCATTAACAATCCTTACACCCACTCCGCTATCTTTTCCAATCCTTACGCTTTCTATTTTTTTGTTTCTTGCCTCAACAATTCTTGTATTGGATATTTCTTTATATATATCAAAAAAATCACAACCGCTATTCTTTAATACCGAAAAAGCATCTTCATACATAAGCAACAATAAAAAGGGGCTAATAAAAAGCCCCTACACTACCTTCCTATTTTTTCTTCAAGTTTTTTAATATTAAGCATTGTAGGCATAATACTATCAGGGTTTAAACTCATTGAATCAATGCCAAGCTCTACCAAAAATTCTGCAAAATCCGGAAAATCGCTAGGACCCTGCCCGCAAATTCCAACGGGTTTTCCATGTTTGTGCGCAGTTTCAATAAGCATTGTAATCATTCTCTTTACGGCAATATGTCTTTCGTCAAATAGATGCGCAACAAGACCGCTATCCCTATCGATACCAAGCGTCAACTGTGTTAAGTCGTTTGAACCAATAGAGAATCCATCAAAAATCTCAGCAAATTCATCAGCACATATAACATTGCTTGGGATTTCAGCCATAACGTATATCTCAAGCCCATGTTCACCCTGAACCAGTCCGTTTTCCTTCATAACATCTATAACACGCTGTCCTTCTTCAGGCGTTCTACAGAAAGGTATCATTAACGCAACATTCTCCAAACCAAACTCTTCTCTAACCTTTTTCATGGCTTTGCATTCTAACGCAAAACCTTCTTTATAGTGGTCTGAATAGTATCTTGATGCTCCTCTAAATCCTATCATTGGATTTTCTTCTTCTGGCTCAAATTCAGCTCCACCGATTAGGTTTGCATATTCATTTGTCTTGAAATCACTCATCCTTACAAGAATTTGATTTGGATAAACGCTTGCCGCAAGCATGGATACGCCTTCTGCAAGCTTATCTATGAAATATTGAGGCTTATCATCATATCCTATAGTTAATTTTTCTATAACTTCTTTTGCACCTTTATCTTCAAGCTCGTCAAAATGTATTAAAGCTAAAGGGTGAACCTGAATAAAGGAGCTTATTATAAACTCCATTCTTGCAAGGCCTATGCCGTCATTTGGTATGCTTGCACTTGCTAACGCTATAGCAGGGTTGCCGAGATTCATCTTAATTTGCGTTTTTGGTTTTTCTATTTGGGATAAATCGACTGTCTCAACTTCATAATCGAGTTTTCCTTCATAGATATATCCAATTTCACCTTCCGCGCAGGAAATTGTTATTTCTTGTCCTGTTTTTAGTTTTTCTGTTGCATCACCGCATCCAACAATAGCAGGCACTCCAAGCTCTCTTGAGATGATGGCTGCATGGCATGTTCTTCCGCCTCTATTTGTAATTATGGCGGCAGCTTTTTTCATTATAGGTTCCCAATCAGGGTCTGTCATATCTGTAACAAGAATTTCACCTTCTTTAAATTGGTCCATATCTTCAGGTGTATCTATAACATTTACTACTCCTGATGCAATTTTGCTTCCTACAGCTATTCCTTCAACTATAACATTGCTTTTTTCTTTTAATTTGTATGTTTCAAGAACGCTCAAGTTCTTTCTTGATTGAACGGTTTCAGGCCTTGCCTGAACTATAAACAACTGTCCTGTTTTTCCGTCTTTTGCCCATTCTATATCCATCGGCGTATATCTGCCGTTTTTCTTGGAATAGTGATCTTCAATGGTTATAGCCCATTTTGCAAGAGTCAATACGTCATCATCGGTTATAGAAAATTTAACCCTTTCTTCGGGTGTTGTCTCTACATCTTTTATACCACCATTTTCGTCATATATGGCTTTATTGAGTTTTGAACCCAACCTCTTTTTTATTATAGCTTTATAACCCTTTTTAAATGTAGGTTTAAATACCATAAATTCATCAGGGTTTACCTTACCTGCAACAATATTTTCTCCAAGTCCGTAGCTTGAGTTTATAACAACAGCTTTGTCAAAACCGCTTTCCGTGTCTATGGAAAACATAACGCCACTTGCAGCCAAATCACTTCTTGCCATTTTTTGAACGCCTACCGATAGTCCAACCTTAAAGTGGTCAAAATTTTTATCATGCCTGTAGGATGTCGCTCTGTCGGTAAAAATCGAAGCATAACAGCTCTTTGCATAGTGAATTAAATCATCTATGCCTCTAACGTTAAGGTATGTGTCCTGTTGACCGGCAAATGAAGCATCGGGTAAATCTTCCGCTGTCGCTGAACTTCTTACGGCTACATCGCTATCGGTTTCGTTGTAGTATTTGCTTAGTTTCTCGTATGCTTCTTTTATCTCCTGATATAAATCATCGGGCATTTTTGCATTAAATATTAATTCTCTTGCCTTGGCCGTCTTTTCTTTTAAGTCGTTTATATTATGAGTATCAAGGTCTTTTAAAACATTTGCAATTTCATCTCTTAAATTATTCGAATCAAGAAGATACCAATAGGAATCAGCCGTCAGAGCAAAACCGTAAGGAACGTTAACGCCTTCGGATTTCAACTCTCTAATCATTTCACCTAATGACGCATTCTTACCCCCCACCAACTTTACATCGTCGGCACTTACCTCATCTAACCATTTGATATGCTTCACTTAAACACCCCCAAATATAATAATACTTGATTAAAATGAACAAACAACATAGCTGCGGCAATATTAGCACAAATAGTCAAGCTTTTTCAACTCAAAAAACGCCACTATCAAACAAAGATTAAACGCTTTTTATATTTTTGATTTGCGTTTTTGCATTATTTAAAACTAAAGTTTTTATATAATCCTTATTTTTTAACTTCTGGCTTTATAATAAGGCTTT
>JAMOQJ010000023.1 GCA_027064065.1 Desulfurellales bacterium | reverse complement strand
TTCCTCTGTTTGTTACATCTTCTGCTACTATCTTTAAACCCAAACTTGCAAGATAGGTGTATACTACGCTTGCGTAGTAGCCTTCGTAGTTTGAGATGGTGTTGTTGACATAGTTGTTGTATGGAATAGAAGAAAAGAGAGAAACTAAGGATTGTTTGAGTACATCAACATTACCTTTTGACAAAGAGAGAATAAGATTTCTTTTTTCTATGCTTGATGTATCCTTGCCTGTTAGGTAGTTGTATATAAGGTTATTTAGGGATATTTGAACTTCTCTGTTTGGCACCTTCAGGTGGTAGATTATACCACCTACTATAGGGTCTTCTTCTGTCTTCTCTATCGTCAAATATCCAGCCTGAAACAAAAGGCTTTCTAATCTTATGTTTTCTATATCAAAGGTGTTTATGAGCATATCGTCTACTATTAGATTTTCTATTTCAGGGATAAAATAGTCTCCTTCCTTTAGTATCTGTATGAGGCTAAATGGATTTCCGCTTTCCCACCAGTAGTTTCTGAAGATAAAGTCGTTTCTTATGTATTGCAGTATGTCGAAAGGGTTGTAGAGTTTGTCTTTTAGATAGTAATAACCGTTATACCACTCTTTGGTTTTTTCTCTATCTGCACCCTTTAAAAGCTCTTTGAATGTAGTATCTAAATCTTCTTGTGTATATCCACAGATATTGCCAAAGGTTGGGTTTAGGCTTATGTCTTCCAAGTTATTCAAGCCGCTGAATATACTTGCCTTGCTGAATTTGGATATGCCTGTTAGAAAGGCAAATCTTATGTATCTGTCGTTTGCTTTTAGGTTTATATAGATTCCTCTTAAAAAATCCCTGTTTTGTTTTGCCCTTTCTATATCGTCCATATTATCCAATATAGGCTTATCGTATTCGTCTATGAGTATGACTACGGGTTTTTGATATTTTTCGTAGGCTTTCTGAATGAGTTCGTCAAAGCACCCTTCGGGTGTTTTTGATTCACACTCTACCCTCAATTTTTTTTGATTTTTTTTCATTATTCTTATAGCTGTCTCTTTTGTTGATTCAATTGTTTTGAAGTTTCCGCTCCAGTCTATCTTTATCACAGGATACTTCTCAAAATTATATTTGTCATAGATATATAAACCTTTAAAGAGCTCCTCGTTTCCTTCAAATATCTCATGAAGTGTATCAAGAAAGAGAGATTTCCCAAATCTTCTTGGGCGAGAGAGAAAGACATATTTATAGTTTGTTATAAGTTCATAGGCTTCTTTGGTTTTATCTACATATATATAGTTGTTTTGTATAATTTCGCTAAAGGTTTGAATGCCAATTGGGAGTTTTTTCATAGTGTTTTGCTCCTTTTTAAAAGAGTTTTGATTGATTATAGTGCGAAAGATGTAAAAAGTAAATGGGGAATGAGCTAATGAGTGAATGGGTGGAAGAGTGGAAGGGTAGAGTGCTAAAGGTTTTTTCGTATGGATTTGTTTTTGCTAATAGATTGAACGGAGGTGATGGCAATGTTCAACAGTAAAGTTATTTTAATAACCGGTGGAACGGGCAGTTTCGGTAAAAAGTTTACAGAACTTCTTTTAAAAAAATATAAACCCAAGAAAGTCATTATCTATTCGCGCGACGAGTTTAAGCAGTTTGAGATGAGCAAGGTCTTTAACGATAGATGTATGCGATACTTTATTGGAGACGTTAGAGACAAAGAAAGACTAAAAAGGGCTATGGAAGGTGTGGACTATGTTGTTCATGCAGCAGCACTGAAGCAGGTTCCAGCTGCTGAGTATAATCCAATGGAAGCAATAAAAACCAACGTGCTTGGAGCAAATAACGTTATAGATGCGGTATTTGACAGTGGTGTTAAGAAGGTTATAGCCCTATCGACCGATAAAGCCGTTAATCCAATAAATCTATACGGAGCAACAAAATTGGCGTCGGATAAATTATTCATAGCGGCAAACAACATGAAAGGAACAAGAGACGTAAAATTTAGCGTTGTGAGATATGGCAATGTTATGGCATCGAGAGGTAGCGTAATCCCGTTTTTTCAAGAGCTAACCAAAAAAGGCGCAAAGAAACTACCCATCACACATCCCGATATGACCCGTTTTTGGATAACGCTTGAAGATGCGGTGAATTTTGTTTTTATGGCATTTGAAACCATGAAAGGCGGAGAGGTGTTTGTGCCAAAAATTCCGTCAATGAAGATAACAGATTTAGCAAAAGCGATAAATCCCGATGCGGAATTTGATATAATAGGCATAAGGCCGGGCGAAAAATTGCACGAAAGTATGATTTCTATCGATGATTCATACAACACTATTGAGTTTAGCAATTATTTTGTCATAGCGCCATCCATTAAACTTGCCGAAAATCCAAACTATTCCACAAACGTATGGAATGAGAAAGGAAAAAGAAAAGAGTATGGATTTGTCTATTCGTCTAATAAAAATGACAGGTGGCTAACAGTAAAAGAGTTAAAAGAAAAGATAGGCTCTGTATAAAAATTACCTTTCTTTTATGAAATCTTCCATAGCCTTTAAATAGATTCTGCTATTTGGCGTTATTATTCCTGTTTGCGGGTCGAAAAATAGAATCTCTTTTTCGCAGAATACATCCATTAAATCAATTTCTTTTTCGTTTAAATCTTTAAAATTTAAACCTGTATTTATTATTTTTTTTGCTGTTTTTATAAATAGTTCGTAAGCATCTTTGTCTAGGTTGTATTTTTTATATCTTTTCAATATCTCTATTATCTGCATTTTTGCATCAAGTTTTTCTTTGTCTAAATATTCTTTTAACTTTTCTATTGAATCTTGTGGCTTGACATGTTGATACATCTTAAAAAACCTACTGATTATTGTGCCGTAATAATCGATTGCCAATTCAATTTGGGTATTGTTGTAACCCAAATCCTTTAACATTTTTACTATTATTTCTTTCTCTGGATGCTCTATCAACTTAAAATCGCTCGTCTCTTTTAACTTTGAATCGTTGTAAATCCTATTCAAAAATATGGTATTGCTTGTAAGAATTACAACATGCGCTAAATGGGTTTCTTTAGTTAATGTTACACAGAAATTCAAAAACTCTTTTAGTAGCTCTTTTTCTCCATTTACATAGATATCTTCAAGCACCTGTATTTCGTCTATGATAAAAATCTTTTTTTCTTTTATCTTCTCAAACTGTCTGATTAGTTCGGCAAATAGATTTATTCTTCTTTCTTTTATCTTTTTTAGTGTTTTTGCTTCTAATTTAAATATCTTTAAATCGTAGGTTCTGTTTAACTCTGTTTCTGTTTCATCCTTTGCTTCTTCAAAGAAGGAGTAGATAAAGTTTTCATAGGTGGCAAGAAGCGTTCTTCTTAAATTTAGATAATTTATCCAATATCCTTTTTCTTTTAATTCTTTTTCTATGACATATTCTATCAGTGTCGTTTTGCCTGTCGATTTGGGACCGTAGATAAACAGAATTCTTTGCGGTGTTTCTTTGAAGTATTCTTTTAAGAAATTTATCTCTTCTTCTCTATCGATAAACGGATAATTCCTAAATATTTTATATCCCTTTTTCTTTAAGGTTTCTGTAAGCATTTTGTTTCCTCCG